>JAEVZQ010000227.1 GCA_023392135.1 Pseudomonadota bacterium
GCTCTGTCCTTGCCGATCTGCTGGCGTCCATGGAGGCGGCCGATCTACCAACCGCACGCCAGCGGCTGGACGATCGCCATCAGCTGGAGCGCGAGCTGGTGCAGGCAAGAGATCGTATCGCCACGCGCGCGCCGGGTGGTCTGGAGCGCCTTGCGCAGGAGGCGGAGCGGCTGGCGGAGATCGCACAGCCCTGCAGTATCGATGAGACCGACGTGCCGGAGCGGCTCGAAATCGAAGCTCAGATGGACCAGCTGAAAATCGCCCTGCGCGAGACGGAGCAGCGGCTGGATCGTTCGTCTCAAGACCATGCCGCGGGCCGAGAGCAGCTCGCGCAAATCAATGCAGCTGCTCGTGCGCGCGCGGAACGCTTGGCGGACCTGACGGGGCGTCTCCCTCTACTCGAGGAGAGAGCGACCAAGCTCTCCGAGCTGAAGGCGGCCCTTTCCGCGGCCCGGCAGGCGATGAATGAGGCCATTCGCGAGCGGAGTGCCTGGCGGGAAAAGGCGCCCGATGAGGCCGCAGTGCGCATGCTCGAATCCGAGCTGGCGCTAGCGCGGCGACGGCAGGAGAGCGCGGCCGAGGAAATCGCCCGGGTCGACCGTGATCTGGCCGTTCTCGAATCGCAACTCGATCGGGACCGGCAGTATGGGATCGCGACTAAGGTGAAGGAGCTCGAAGGTGAGCTGGCCGCCCTCGCGGGGCAGGTGCAGCAGTTCGAGCGTGAGCTGGCGGCGACCAACCTCCTGCTCGAAACGTTGTCAACGGTCGAGCAGCAATCGCGCGAACTCTATTTCCGACCGGTCCTGCAACGGCTCGACCCGTACATGCATCTGGTATTCCCGAACGCGAAAATCGATCTCGACCGGGAGTTCAAAGTGGAAACCCTCAATCGCGGTGCGGTCCATGAGGAGATCGCATTGCTCAGTGATGGAACGCAAGAGCAGATCGCCGTTCTTGCTCGCCTGGCGTTCGCGCGGTTGCTGGCCGATGCCGGACGGCCAACCCCGCTCATACTCGATGACGCACTCGTTTACTCCGACGACGATCGCATCGAGTCGCTGTTCGATGCGCTGCGGCTGGCTGGCGAGGCCCATCAGGTCATCGTCTTCACATGCCGGTCACGAACCTTCGAGCAGCTCGGCGGAACGCGGCTGACCGTTGCTCCCTGGACGGTTCAGTGAGGCCCGGAAGAGAGGTGGCGCGGCGCGCCGGGGCAGGGCGCCGCCTATCAATGGGACTCGCTCAACCGTATGCCGGGGCCGGTTCGGCAGGCAGCTCCGGCCGCTGAACTCCCGCCAGCGGGTCGTCGACGCGGCGGGATTTGCCCTCGAAGTAGGCGCCCTGCTCGATGGCTAGCGACTTGTGATAGATGTCGCCTTCGACCCTGCTTTCGGCCTGCAGCATCACCTTCCGGCCGCGGATCGAACCCTCGACCGTTCCGCGCACGACCACCTCCTCGGAGACGATTCCGCCGGTGATCCTCGCGCCTTCGCCGACCACGATGTGGCTGCCGTGAATATCGCCCTGGACTTCGCCATCGACCTGGACCTGACCGTTCGAAACCAGATCGCCGATGATGACGAGGTCCGGGCCAATGATCGAGACACCGGCCCCATTGCGCCCGACGCGGGCGGCGGCAGACGGGCTGGCAGGACCTCCCGTACCGAACGCGCCATCCCTCTCTGGCTTCTTATTGGAAAAGCTGGGTAACATGAAAATGCACCTCCACTCGCTCGCGCCACGCCCCCCGGACGGGCAAGCCGGCCGATCGCACCCCCGCGTGCGATTGCCACTCCCCCCTGGGCTGCAGGTTGATCAATGCAGCACGCAACCACCCTAGCATGCGTCCGGGTCATGGTCACTGCTGCCGAGGATGGATCAGATCTCATGGTTGCGCTCAGGCCGTCAGCTCCCGCACGGCCTTCAGAACGGCCTCGGCGTGACCGGGCACCTTCACCTTGCGCCAGATCTTCGCGATATTGCCTCCACTGTCGACCAGAAACGTCGACCGCTCGACGCCCATGTACTTCCGGCCGTACATGGATTTCTCGACCCAGACGCCATACGCGTTCGCTGCCGACTTCTCTTCATCCGATGCCAGCCTGAGTTGCAGGCTGTGCTTCTTGCTGAACTTGGTGTGGGAAGCGACGCTATCCGGTGAGATCCCGATGACCTCTGCGCCGGCGTCGACAAACTCGGCTCTCAGCGTGTTGAAGTCGCGCGCTTCCGCTGTGCAACCAGAGGTATCGTCCTTCGGATAGAAGTAGATGACGACAGGCTTTCCCTTGAGCTTGCTCAGGCGGATGCTGCCATCTTCTGTGGGCAGCTCGAAATCTGGCGCTACATCGCCTTCCTGCACCATGGGATGCCTTTCTTTCGACGCTTTGGGCTCGCACATCGTTCGTGGACGTAACTTATCAGATCGCGGTACCGCAAGAGTGATTCTCGGTCGGAGTTGGCGTGCAGGCGGCGGCGCCAATCGCGCAGCCGGCCTGCCGGGCAGTCGGCATTGCGCTCGTGTTCTGCCCCGTTAAGTGCGTGAGCCGTTTTTAGCATATGGCGGGACGTTGGCTGACGAGAGGAGCGAGCGTGAGCACAAGGCCACGTGAAGCCACTGGCCCCCTGCGCCGCGCAACGGAAGCACGCAGCGCGAACCCGCATGTTCAGCGCGCACTGGTTGTGACCCGCGCCGTCGCAAAGCCGTGCTGGACCTGCGGAAAATACCTCGTGCCACTGGTGCTGCTGCTGGTGCTGGCCGTCGGTGCGCTTTACGTGCGCATCCTCTATGGCCCGATATCGCTCAAGGCGGTGGCAGGACCCGTTGCGCGCAGCATTGCAGCAGAATTGCCGGGGCTTGATGTCAGCATCGAAGACGCTTTGGTGCGCCTCGACGAGGAGGGCGAGCTCGAGTTTCGGCTGCGTAACGTGCGGCTTCTGGACGAGTCGGGGAGCCCGGTGGCCGTGGCGCCGCTTGCAGCCGTGGAGCTCAGCACCGAAGGGCTGTGGTCGGCGCGGCTGTCACCGGAAAAAGTCGTCCTGATCGAGCCGCGGCTGCTCCTCACCTATTCCCCGGATGGAGGACTTTCGTTCAGCTTCACGCGTCCGGTCGGGTCAGCCAGCGACCAAGCCTCTGACACCGGCTATGTGCCAGCTCCGGTTGCGGAGCAGAGTTTCAGTGGGGCCCAGGATGCCGAATCCGGGTTGCCGGTCGCCTTGAGACAGCTCGGCCTCGCCAGGATGATCGCCGAAGCCTCTTCCCGCGCCAGGCAACGCATGGATGCGGCCTCTTTTTTGCGCGAAATCGGGCTGCGCAACGCGACGCTGATCCTTGATCATGCGGGAGAGCAGAAAGTCTGGCGCGTGCCTGAGGCGGACGTTGCACTTTCACACAAGGAGTCGCGCAGCCTGATCGAGGGTAGCGTTACCGTCGACTCCGGGGTTCACCCGTGGACTCTCCAGTTCTGGTCCGAGGCGTCCGGGGAAACGGAACAGGTCAACCTGAAGGCTTCCGTTCGCGACCTGATACCAAGCGCTCTTGCGGATACGTTCCCCGCCCTCTCGCCGCTGCGTGCTTTGAGCATGCCGGCGAGCGGAGATGTGACCCTGCAGCTCACATCGCTCGGCAAGGTGCTCGGCGGCACGTTCTCACTCGACCTCTCGCGGGGGGACATGAACCTGCCCTGGGCCGGGGATCTGCCCTTGCACTTCGAGGGGGGCAGTCTCGATCTGAGATACGATCCCGAGGCGCGCAAGGTCAGGATCGAGCCGTCCACGGTCAAGTGGGGCAAGAGCCGCCTGACGCTCGAGGGAGACATCGCGAGCTCATTTGATCAGCGCGGCGAGGAAGTCTGGACCTACCGCCTGTCGGGTGTAGATGGCCAGCTTGCCCCGGAGGAGAGCGATCTGGCTCCCGTGCCGGTCCAGGGATGGCTGACGGAAGGCACGGCTTCGCCGGAGAAAGGAGCGTTCTCTCTCCGTCAAAAGCTGGTGGCAGGGGGCGGCGAGCTATACATTACCGCTGAGGTCAAAGGCGAGGAGAGCGGGGGAGGCGTGCGTCTCGAGGGCCAGATGGGCGCCATGCCTGTTGCCACCCTCCTCGGCTTCTGGCCGCGTGCTCTCGGTACGGACGTGCGCACCGTGGTTCGCGACAGCATCTCCGGCGGTCAGGTTCTCGGTGGCAGTTTCAGGTTCATCGGCGGTTCCGAAGTAGCCGGCGGATCGGACTCGCAGCGCTTGTCGGTCGCAGTGCAGGCGTCGGAGCTTCAAATGCGTCCGGGGCCTGACCTGCCGCCGGTGGCAGTCCCGAGCGCACTGATCCGTCTAGAGGGATCGACGCTGGAGATCACCGTCCCGGAGGCAACGGCCTCACTTGCGAGTGGCCGCAACATTTCCCTGAGGGCTGGTCGTTTCACGGCTGTCGACCTCTTCTCGGGCCATCCGACCGCCGAGCTGGCGTTTCAGGGCGAGAGCTCGGCGTCAGCCCTTCTCGAGCTAATCAAGCAAGAATCGTTCGGAGACGTGAAGCTCAACGGGCTCCAGACCGATCACATCGAAGGCAAGGTCGAAGCCGGTCTTATCGTCAAGCTGCCGCTGCAGAAGGGGATCACGCTCGCGGATCTCACGGTCGAGGGGCAGGCACGGTTGACCGAGGCGCGTGCGCGCAAGCTGCTCGGCAACCATGATGCACAAGCGGCCACCGTAGTTTTCGATATCACCGGCAAGGCAGTCGATGCTCGCGGCGACCTTCTGATCGCCAGCGTGCCCGTCAAGCTCGCCTGGCAGCACATTTTCGATGCCCCTCCGGAAAAGCAGCCGCCGCTCCGGCTGACCGCCACGTTGGACCGGAGCGATCGCGATCAGCTCGACCTCGATCCGGGTCACCTCATCCAGGGCGAGGTGCCCATCGAGATCACGATCACAAGGAGCGCCGACCAGGAGCACCACGTTCACGTCTGGGCAGATCTGACCGACGCAGACATGGTCCTCGACAACGTGGTCTGGCGGAAGCCGCCCGGGCGCGCGGCCGTCATGCAGTTCGATGTCGGGCGCAGCGCACGCTATGATATGGAGCTGCAGAACCTCAAGATCGTGGGAGACGATATCGCGATCAGCGGTTGGATGGGGCTCGATGAAAACGAGAAGCTGAAGGAATTCCATTTCCCGGAGTTCTCGGCGAGCATCATCACGCGCCTGGATGTACGTGGTGTTCTGCGAGACAACGGCATCTGGGATATCAAGGCCAAAGGTCCGACCTATGATGGCAGGGACGTCTTTCGCGCCCTGTTCTCCGTCGGCGAGCTGAGCGTGGATCGGCCCGAGGAGCAAAGGCGCTCACCCGGGCTGGATCTCGAAGCAGATATCGCGACAGTGGTGGGATTTTCGGATGTCTCGCTGCGCAATCTCAAGCTGAAGATGTCGCGGCGGGAGGGCAAGGTGGCGCAGCTCGATGCCCGCGGCACGCTCGATGGCGGCAAGCTGCTCGATGTCGAGTTGCACCGCGGGCCCGATCAGTCGCGCTTGCTGGTTGCGGTGACGGACGATGCCGGCCAGGCATTCCGGCTCGTCGATTTCTACCCCAGTCTCGTCGGAGGTCGGATGCGGCTCGACGTCAATCTCGATGGTCGCGGGGCGGCTGAAAAGACAGGTCTGCTGAGGGTCGAGCGCTTTCGCATCCTGGGCGATCCGATCATCAGCGAGGTGCTGCAGGTCCCGGATGAAACGCGGCCGTATGTCGCCCAGCGGCGTCAGCGCGTGGTTCGCCAGACCTTCGACTTCGACTGGCTGCGTGTCCCGTTCTCCCTGGGGCACGGGCAGTTCGTGATGGGGGACTCGGAGATCAGAGGACCACTGGTCGGCGCGACCTTGCGTGGCAAGGCCGACTACCGCTCCCGTCAGGTGAACATCGGCGGGACTTACGTTCCGCTGCAGGGGCTCAACTCGGCCATCGGCTTCATCCCGGGACTGGGGCAGATCCTGGCCGGGCCCAAAGGAGAGGGAATCCTCGGGATCACGTTTGCGATCAAGGGACCGATGGCGCAGCCGGATGTGCTGGTTAACCCATTATCTCTCGTTGCGCCGGGCATCTTCCGGGAGATGTTCCAGATGACCCCGAGCCAGAGCGTAACGCCACCCCGCACCGCTCCCCAGCGTCGTTCCTCGGGTCAGGGATCAAGTTCATCAGGCGCGCCGGCCGCGGCGCGTCGCACGGGGTCGGTCGAGTCCGATTTCGTTTCGGGGTGGTCCTCCGAAACGAGGAGGAACTAGCCGCTTCCGACGGAGCAGGAATCGCCGCAGTTCATCCGCGTCGCTTGCCTTCCTCAACAGCCTCCTCCAGATCCTTGTCTGAAAGAATGGGCTCGTCGGGATCGACCGCATTCCCGTCGGGAGCAGGCTGAAACTGCAGCCCCTGCATGTAGGGCGTCGGCAGCTTGCGCCGGTAATCCAGGAATTCTTTGGCGTAGTAGTTTCGCGCGTCCTCTACCGATTTCGCGCCAGTCACGATGTCGTGCATGAGATTGAGGGCGAGAAGGTTAGCCTCCTCGTCATGGCATCGCGCGGACACCTCCCCCGCCGTGCGCTCGACGATGACGCTGCCGTCGAATTTGGCCAAATCATCGAATTTCTCCGGCGGCACGCGATAGTCGATCACGCATTCGACCGCATCGATGTGGGGCGTAGGGAAGTTGTGCTGAAAAAAGGCCTTTGAAGCAGTGATCCTTTTCCAGGGTCCAGGCTGGTGCCAGGTCAGTTGCGATTCGGTGACCTCGTCAGGCTCGCCATACTTGTCGATGACGAGTTGAGCCGCTTCGCGCGACTCCTCTGGCCATTTGCCGATCAGCTCTGATGCGGACTGCGTACCCATTCTTAGTCTCCGGTAATCCCGCAGTGTTGGAGGATGCCTGCAAGCCGTGCCGTGTTGCGGCATGGAACGGAACGCAGACCGGCAACGTTTGCGCGAACTCTCGGCGGCATTGCGCAGGCTTCTCGATTACCGAAATCAGCCGGCAATGGATTTGTTCCCAGCCCGCAGTTCGCCCCAAGGGGACTGAGCCAGCGATGAAATGGCGGGCAAGCGGTAGCCCTCCGCTGAGGGGCGGGTGCTCCCGGTCGCGTTGGAGGCTCAGACGGGCCGCAGCAGCACGTGGCGTTTTTTGCCGAGGGAGAGCTTAATGGCGCCTTCGGCCGTCAGATCGGCCCGCGTGAGCTGCGTCTTCTCGTCCTTGACGACTTCGTCGTTGATCCGCAGACCGCCGCCCTGGATCTGCCGCCGCGCCTCGCCGTTGCTTTTGACGAGCCCGGCGTGGACGAACGCCGACAGCACGCCGAGCCCGGCGTCGATCTCGTTCGCTGCGATTTCCACGGTCGGCAGTCCGGCTGCGAGGGCCCCCTGCTCAAACGTCGTGCGCGCTGTTTCCGCGGCACCCTCGGCCTTTGCGCGACCGTGCATCAGGGCCGTGGCTTCCGTGGCCAGCACCTTCTTGGCCTCGTTGATCTCGGCACCTTGCAGGGCGGCCAGCTTTTCGATCTCATCGAGCGGCAGCGTCGTGAAGAGCTTCAGGAAGCGCTCCACATCGCCATCCTCGGTATTGCGCCAGAACTGCCAGTAGTCGTACGCGCTGAGCTGGTCCTCGTTGAGCCAGACGGCACCGGCAGCAGTCTTGCCCATCTTGGCACCGGAGGACGTCGTGAGCAGCGGTGTCGTCAGGGCGTAGAGCTGATGGGTTCCCATGCGCCGGCCGAGGTCGATCCCGGTGATAATGTTGCCCCACTGATCCGAGCCGCCCATCTGCAGGTTGCAGC
>JAEVZQ010000231.1 GCA_023392135.1 Pseudomonadota bacterium
CGCTCGAGGTGCCGAGGCGGAGCAGGCGCATCGTGCTGCCGCTCAAGCGGCAAGCCTTCAAGCGCGCCCTCATCAATCTCGTCAGCAATGCCGCGCGTTTCGGCGACCGCGTCGTGATCCGGGCATTGCGAGACGGAGATCGGCTCAAGATCGAGGTCGACGACAACGGCCCGGGCATCCCGCCTGCCGAGCGCGAAAACGTATTCCGACCCTTCTACCGGCTGGACCACGCCCGGAATCAGGACAGCGGCAACTCCGGCCTGGGGCTTGCCATTGCCCGCGACATCGCCCGCAGCCACGGCGGTGACGTCATACTCGCCGAAAGCAACATGGGCGGGTTGCGGGCGGTGGTGGCGGTTCCCCTATGAAGCTCGCGTGCCGATCAGAACAGCCGCCCGCCGTCGGGGATCGTCAGGTCCGGCCGGATGAGCACCACGGCGCCATCTGCATCCGGAAAACCGAGCGTCAGCACTTCGGAGATGAACTTGCCGATCTGGCGCGGCGGGAAGTTCACGACGGCCGCGACCTGACGGCCGACGAGCTCCTCGGGTGTGTAGTGGACCGTGAGCTGGGCCGAGCTCTTCTTCACGCCGATCTCGGGACCAAAATCGATTTTGAGCTTGATAGCCGGCTTGCGCGCCTCGGGGTATGGCTCCGCCTCGACGATCGAGCCGACCCGGATGTCGACCTTGAGGAAGTCGTCGAAAGTGATGGTTGGTGTCAGGTCGTTCTTCTGCTGCACGGCTCAGCATCCCCCTTGCGGCGCAAGTCATCTCTCGTGCGGACTGATGGACCGCGTCAGGGCCTCGAGTCAAATGGCTGTCAGAGGCTCAGATGCCGGAGCCGGATGTTTCCTCCGGGGTCGATCCTGCTCCCGCCGGCCGGCGCTTTCTGCTGGCGAAGGAAGCGAACATATCGGCTACGCGCTGGACGCCGGATTTCATTCCCTCGATGTTGGAGAGTGTCCGCTCTCCCCTTCGCAGGCGACGGTCCAGGGCGGCCATCGTACGCGCCAGACCGGGATCATCATCCTTGAGCCAGGTTCGAAATACGGAGGCATAGACGCCGGCAAGCCCTCCGACCTTCATGCAGCCGGTGACCCCGCCGGTGTCGATGCCGGCCGCCTGCAGCATCCAGTGCTGCGAGGCGAGGAATGAACAAACGAACGCCGGATCGGGAGACTGCAGCTCCCCTGTTATGGAGCGGATCGCGCGTTTGTAGGGCCCCAGCACATCGAAGCGTGTCATCAGGATCTCGAAAATCGCATCGCGCGGAGCTAATCCGCCCTCACGTTTGGGCGCTTTCCGAAGCACCTCGTCGTCCACCGCGCGCGTGAATGCGGAAAGGATCGCCGACTTGCTCGAGAACTCCTGCTTGAGGTCGACCAGCGTCACGCCCGCCGCTTCGGCGACATCGAGCAGCGTTACGTCCTTCCAGGGCCGCCCGGCTGCAAGCTCCATCGCCGCCGTGATGATGCGACCGCGCAGTGTCGATTGATCCAACATGGCACGCCTCCGTGTCGATCAATGACATAGGCGCGCGGAGTGGTGAATGGAAGGCTGCTTGTTTCGTGTCAACCGCTCAGCTCACGGCTGCGCTTGCAGGCCGCTTCCACCGCGCGCGACAGAAGCGGTTGAAGACCGTCATCAGCCATCAGCACGCCGAGCGCCGCGGCTGTCGTGCCGCCCGGTGAGGTCACGTTCTTGCGTAACGTGGCAGGTTCCTCGCCTGAGCGCCGCAGCAGCTCGCCCGCGCCCGATACGGTGGCATTGGCCAGTCGCTGCGCCAGATCCGGATCGAGGCCTATCGCGCGCCCGGCTTCGGCGAGGCATTCGGCAAGGAGGAACACGTAAGCCGGCCCCGAGCCCGAGACGGCTGTCGCCGCGTCGATCAAAGCCTCGTCTTCCACCCAGCCCACCTCGCCGATCGCGGCGAGCAGCGATTGGCACATGGCTCGCTGGGGTGCCGACACGTGCCCGTTGGCGCAGCAGACGGTTATGCCCCGGCCGATGGCGGCAGGCGTGTTCGGAATGGAGCGTACCACCGCCGAGCCAGCCGGCAGATGCGCCTCGAAGCTGGCAATGGTCTTTCCGGCGGCGATCGACAGCACCACCGTTTCAGGCCCCGCCAGCGTCGCAACCTCGGGGAAGACCTGGTCCATCATCTGCGGCTTGACAGCGACGAGAATGACGGCCGGCGGCTCCGGCAGGGCAGCGCCTGCCTCGCGGATCTGGATACCGTGCCCTGTCAGGAGCTCGGCGCTCTCGGGCGGAGGCGCGGGGTCCTGAACGATGATCTCAGCCGGATCGAGGCCGCGCTCGAGCCATCCGGCCAGCATGGCACCGCCCATCTTGCCGGCGCCGACCAGCAGCAGCTTGCCGTTCAAGCTCAGCGTCATTGTCCTACCTCGTCGCGGAAAATACGGGGGCGCGCAGTCGTGAGGCTGCCAAATCGTGAAATCGTTCGCCTCACCCACGACGTCGCGCGTTCACGATCTCACGAATTCACCCAGAGGCTCAAGCCTGCCCCTCGGTGTGGAACATCGTCGAGACCAGCGCCTCGCGGCTTTCCTTCCCAGCCCACACCACGAACTGGAATGCCTGGTAATAACGCTCGCAGGCTTCCAGGGCGGCCTTCAAAAGCGCCTCGCACTGCCGCGGCGTCGCCAGGGCACTATTCAGCATGAGTCCGTGACGGAACATGATGAGACCCTCTTGGGTCCACAAGTCGAAGTGGCCGAGCCAGAGCTGCTCGTTGATCTGCGCGACCAGCCGGTAGATTTCCGGCAGCCGGTTTTCCGGCACCTTGAAGTCGAAAGCACAGGCGAGATGCAGCGCCTCCAGGTCGTCACGCCAGTTGAGCGACACGTGATAGTCGGTCCAGCTGCCCGCGACAATCAACGTAACCTCGTCATCAGCGGTGCGATCGCAAGCCCAGTCGTGAGCGTGGGCCACCTGCTCGACTATGTCGATCGGGTTGGTCATGTGCCTATAGCCTGCTTCCGCCGATGCCATTCCCAGCCACCCCCTTCTTGATCCGCCGTGAAAACGAAGACCTACTCATACGTCCCCTGACCTTCGCACGGCCACAGCATGCCTTCCGAGTTGCGGGCCCGGACGAACCGGCTGCTGAGCGGAGCGACCAAATCAGATGCGGGGCACGAGTCGCAAGCTCACCCTCGCATTGTCCACGGCCAAAGTGATCAGTTTCTGGCGAGGCAAGGAAAATCATCCAATCTATGGATGAACTGTGGGTCAACCGTTGAAAAACCTGGGGATGTCGGCGGTCTTGTCAGGCTAGTGTCCCGATCGGGAAGTTCGTCACCATCTGCGGCGGGCTCTCGAGCGAACTTCGCGATCGAAAGGACACTAGCAAGTCTATGA
>JAEVZQ010000284.1 GCA_023392135.1 Pseudomonadota bacterium
AACGGGCTGGGCGTGCTCGGCTGGGGTGTGGGCGGCATCGAGGCCGAGGCGGCTATGCTCGGCCAGCCGATTTCGATGCTGATCCCCGATGTGGTCGGGTTCCGGCTCCACGGCCAGCTGCGCGAGGGAGCGACGGCGACAGATCTGGTACTGACCGTCACGGAGATGCTCCGGAAGAAGGGCGTCGTCGGTCGCTTCGTCGAGTTCTACGGCCCCGGCGTCCGCAATGTGCCTGTTACCGACCGCGCCACCATCGGCAATATGTCCCCGGAATACGGGTCGACGTGCTCCATCTTCCCGGTCGACGAGCTGACACTGGATTACCTGCGCTTCACCGGGCGCGCTGACGAGCACGTCGCGCTCGTCGAGGCCTACATGAAGGAGCAGGGCCTCTTCCACGACCTCAATGCTACAGAGCCTGCCTTCAGCGACACGCTCGAGCTGGACCTGTCGACTGTAGAGCCCAGCATTGCGGGCCCGGGGCGGCCGCAGGACCGAATTCCGCTGCGCCGGGCGAAGCAGGCTTTCCATGACACACTGCCGTCGCTGATGCCGCCCAAGGCACCGGCTGCCCAGAAGGGAGCTGCCGCAAAGGGCGACAATGGCTCGAGGATCGGCGTCTGGGGCGAAGGCCGCGCCAAGCATGCGCCCGAGGACCCACCGCAGGCGGATGACATGAAGGGCCTGGGTCACGGCTCGGTGGCCATTGCGGCGATCACGAGCTGCACGAATACCTCCAACCCGTCGGTGATGATCGCCGCTGGCCTGCTCGCAAAGAAAGCCGTCGAGCGAGGGCTGCGGCGGCGGCCGTGGGTGAAGACTTCGCTCGCGCCAGGATCGCGGGTGGTGACGGAATACTACGATCAGGCCGGGTTGACCCCGTTTTTGGAAGCACTCGGCTTCGATCTCGTCGGCTACGGCTGCACCACCTGCATCGGAAATTCCGGACCGCTGCTGCCTGAAGTGTCAGAGGCGGTTCAGCGCGATGGGCTCGTCGTGGCCTCGGCGCTGTCGGGCAACCGCAATTTCGAGGGCCGCATCCACTCCGAAGTGCGGGCCAACTACCTGATGTCACCGCCGCTGGTGGTTGCGTTTGCCATAGCGGGCCGGATCGATGTCGATATGGAGACGGAGCCGCTCGGGCATGATCCCAGCGGGCAGCCCGTGTTCCTTCGGGACGTCTGGCCGACGCAGGAGGAAATACGGCAGACCATCAGCAATGCCATCAGATCGGAGATGTACCGCAAGAACTACGCTCACATCTTCGATGGCGACGAGCAGTGGAAGTCACTCCAGGCACCCTCAGGGCATCTCTACGACTGGGATTCCCAGTCGACTTACATCCAGCAGCCATCCTTCTTTACGGACATGTCCGCCGAGGCGCCGCAGAGCGTGCCGGAAATCACCGGTGCCCGCGTCCTGGCACTGCTGGGCGACAGTGTGACGACGGATCATATCTCCCCGGCGGGGAGTATTCGCGCGGATTCGCCTGCAGGAGAGTACCTGATCAGCCGGGGCGTTCAGCCGAAGGACTTCAACTCCTACGGCGCCCGGCGTGGCAATCATGAGGTGATGGTCCGCGGCACGTTTGCGAACGTTCGAATTCGCAACCAGCTCGCGCCCGGAACCGAAGGTGGCTTCACGACATATCTGCCGACCGGCGAAGTGGCGACGATCTACGACGCCTCTCAGCGCTACATCGAGCAGGGCACGCCGCTCATCATCCTGGCTGGCAAGGAATACGGGTCAGGCTCGAGCCGTGACTGGGCGGCGAAAGGTCCGCATCTCCAGGGCGTGAAGGCGGTCATCGCGGAGAGCTTCGAACGCATACATCGCTCGAACCTCGTCGGCATGGGGATCCTGCCGCTGCAGTTCATGCCGGGCCAGTCAGTCGAGACCCTCGCGCTGACCGGCAAGGAGACCTTCGCCGTCGAGGGGATTACCGAGGGTGTTGATAAGGGGTTTTCACACACCCGCAACCTCACCGTCCGCGTGCAACGCGAGGACGGGACCCAGGATACCTTCGAGGTGATTGCGCGGATCGATACCCCGCAGGAAGTGCTCTATTACCGGCACGGCGGGATTCTGCAGTTCGTCCTCCGGCAACTGCTCAGCGGCAAAGAGGAGCGGCCGGCAACAGGGAAACTGGCCGCTCCGGCCTACGGGGATGGCGAAGCGACGGGCGATCTGTACGTGGAGGAGGGGTCTATCGAGTCGTTCCCGGCGAGCGATGCTCCTGCTCATTCGGCAGGGCGAGCCGTACCCGGCGCTCCGAAGAAGTGATCACGCGATAAAAGGTGTGCGCCGCGCCCCAGCGTTCAGGGGCGCGGTGCCTTTCTCGTCAGGCGGTGGCGCTCGCCCTTGTGGCGAATTGCCGGGTGATGGACTCGATATGGTCGCCGCCCCAGCTCGCCATCTGCTGCTCCTCGCGCAGGCTGTCCTCGAGAAGCGGGACCATCCGCTGTTCGCCGAGCTGCTCCGCGAAT
Source organism: Pseudomonadota bacterium (assembly GCA_023392135.1). Lineage (GTDB taxonomy): Bacteria > Pseudomonadota > Alphaproteobacteria > Rhizobiales > Hyphomicrobiaceae > ZC4RG25. Next base: position 2,487 of record JAEVZQ010000284.1, read on the forward strand.
GCGATGAGGCTGCGGTAAGAGGCGATCTCGAAGTTCTCGAAGGCAAAGCCGGTGAGCGTCTCCTTCACCGGCTCGTCGGTCGAGGCCGCACTCAGCATGGACTGGAGATTGGCCATCGCCCGGGTGCCCAGTTCCTTGAACATCGATGGGGACTCGCCAATCATCTCCAGGCACTGGCGGAGCCGGTCGATCTGGGCCTCGGTTTCGCGCGCATGCTCGGCCGCCCGCGACTGCATTTCCGGATAGTCCTGCAGCCGGTTGGCCTGGCTTTCCATCATGTCCTTGGCCTGCTTCTCCATCGCGTAGGCGTCGCGCAGGCCCGCGACAAAGACTTCACGTACGTCGGTCATGGTCCGGTCTCTCCAGAAATTACAATGCATACGCATCTCAACTGGAGGCTGTTCCGTACGGTTCCCGTAGGGCGGCAGGCTTATCGGATCAGGGGCTCGCCGCGTGCCAGCAGATGCCAAGCCCGCAATGGCAGCGACGCGGTAACCCGAGCGACGATTCGTATCGCGATCTGCGAGCTTCGCGCGAAGCGCGAGCATAGTTTCGGCAAATGCAGCAGAATAGGGCTGAGCTTGGCCCAGCTCAGCCCTATCGATCTAGTGTCCCGATTTTGACAATTGGTACGCGCTATCCTGCATCACACCGTCATTCCCGCGGAGGCGGGAATCCACGACACCTCGCTGCCGAAATGCGGAATCTTGCGTGGATGGCCGCCTCCGTGTTCGGCCCGGAGCAGGAAGTAAGTGTCAGTGACGGAACACTAGCGCTTACCCAGCGGCTTCGTTGCGCGCCCTGTCGGGACGCCAGCGGAGCATCGGTTCGCGAGCAGCCTTCGTCTCGTCCAGGCGGCGCCGGGGCGCGAGGCGCGGAGCCTGCTTGAAACGATCTGCTTCGCCCCGCCTGGCGGCCTCGGCGAGGTCGCGCATGGTGGCGATGAAGAGGTCGAGGTTGTCCTTCGACTCCGACTCGGTCGGCTCGATCAGCATGGCGCCATGCACGACGAGCGGGAAGTAGACCGTCATCGGGTGATAGCCCTCGTCGATCATCGCTTTTGCGAAATCGAGCGTGGTGACACCCGTGTCCTTCAGGAACCTGTCATCGAACAGCACCTCGTGCATGCAGGGCTGGTCGCCGAAGGGCTGGCTGAAGAGGTCCCGCAGGCCCGCGCGCACGTAGTTCGCTGAGAGCACTGCATCCTCGGAGGCCTGCCGCATGCCGTCCGCACCGTGGGACATCATGTAGGTGAGGGCACGTACGAACATGCCCATTTGGCCGTGGAACGCCGTCAAGCGGCCGAACGGCTGCTGCCCGCGGCCTTCAGCCTCGCTGATGTCCTCGACGAGCCGGAGCTCGTCGCCATCCCGGACCACGAATGGAACCGGGGCGAACTTCGCCAACGCATCCGAAAGCACAACCGGCCCGGACCCAGGTCCGCCGCCGCCGTGCGGGGTCGAGAAGGTCTTGTGCAGGTTGATGTGCATGGCGTCGACGCCCAACTCGCCGGGGCGAACCTTGCCGACGATGGCGTTGAAGTTGGCGCCATCGCAGTAGAAATAGGCGCCCGCCTCGTGCACGGCCTTGGCGATCTCGGCCACCTCCGGCTCGAATAGGCCGCAAGTGTTGGGGTTCGTCAGCATGATCGCTGCGACCTCGGGGCCGAGCGCTTCGCGCACCGCATCGGTCGACACCGTACCGTCCTCGCGGGCGGGGATCGACCGCACCGTGTAGCCCATGAAAGCGGCTGTCGCCGGGTTGGTGCCGTGGGCCGATTCCGGCACCAGCACCACGCTACGCTTCGACCCGGCGGCCGCGTGCGCGGCCCTGATGGCCAGCATGCCGCAAAGCTCGCCGTGGGCGCCCGCCTTGGGTGACAGCGCGATAGCCTTCATTCCGGTCAGCTTGAGC
>JAEVZQ010000331.1 GCA_023392135.1 Pseudomonadota bacterium
ATGTACGCCTGCTCGACCTCTACTACAGGGGAGGTGAGACGGTCCGCGGCTTCGATCGCGCAGGCTATGGTCCGCGCGATTTGAATACCGGGGACGCGCTTGGTGGTAAGACGTACTGGGCTGCGACGGCCGAGGTTCGGTTCCCGCTTCCGCTGATCCCAGACGAGTTGGGTATGTCAGGCGCAGTCTTTGCAGATGCTGGTTCCCTATTTGAGGCTGGCGAAGGTGCCAAACGGAATCCTGGTTGCTCGCCGGGGGACAACACCGTGATCTGCCTCGCCGACGACGCCAGCATTCGGTCTTCTGTTGGTGTAGGATTGCTCTGGAACTCGCCGCTTGGTCCGCTGCGCCTCGACTACGCCTACGCGCTGACGAAGGAGGACTACGACGAAACGCAGTCGATCCGCTTCGGCGCTTCCACGAAGTTCTAAGGCTGAATGGCGGCCGAGGCTTGATTGAAAGCCTCGGCTATTTCCTTGCGTGATTGCTCCGACGATCCGTCTTGGCAGCACCGGCGCTGTGTCGCCAGATGACCAAGTCGCAATGCGACTTGTAATGAGAAGGCGCCCGGCGGTGGCCCTCGAACCGGGTCCCAGTTGAGATCAGCCGTCGAGGCCCGCCACTAAGGGTGTGGCGGTGGTGTCAATCAAGGTGCGCGGGAAATCAGATACGATCGAGCCGCGGCAGAACGCGATCCAGCGCTGCGCGAAACTCACCATAGCTGTCGATCACGGCATCGGCGCCAAGCTCAGTGACAGGGATGCGCGTATATCCGAACGTCACTCCGATGACCGGAATGCGAGCCGCTTTCGCCGTGCTGATGTCGACCTCGCTATCCCCGACCATCACCGAGCGCGCCGGATTTCCGCCGGCGAGCCGGATTGCGCCGAGCAGGTGATCGGGATGGGGCTTGCAGACCGGGAACGTGTCGCGGCCGGCCAACGCACGGAACAGGTGCATGAGGCCGAGCTGATGAAGAAGCTGGCGCGATAGGCTCTCGCGCTTGTTGGTGCAGATCGCGAGCGCTGCGCCCGCGCTGAGGTACTCCTGCAGGACGCCGGTCAGTCCGTCGAACGGCCGGCTTTCGACGGCGATGTTCTCTTCGTAGTAAACCTGGAAGGCCTCGAACAGCCGGTCGAGCTCGTCCTCCGAGAAGGAGATGCCGCGGAACGCCAGCCCTGTCGCGATCATGTGCCGGGCGCCGAAGCTGATCTCGGGCAGCAGCCGTTCCGGCGCCACCGGCTCGATCCCCCTGTTGGCGAGCACATGATTTGTCGCACGGATCAGGTCCGGCGCCGTGTCGATGAGCGTTCCGTCGAGGTCGAAGACAAGGGTCAGGTCGCGCATGGTCATCCGTCAGTGGTAAGTGGTTCTGGTGAGGCTTAGGCGATCCCGGCGGCCCTGTCACCGGCAACGACCACGCTTGCCAGCGCCTTCCCCCGGACTTAGATCAAGACAGCCTCAAGTGCTGACGCTTTAGTGCGGCCCGGTTTCCCCGAACAAGGAGTGCTCTCATGGACAAGCCCGTCATAACCCTTCTCAGAACGAAATGTTACGTCGACGGCCGCTGGGTTGGTGAGCCGTCCCTTCCGGTGATCGATCCTGCGACAGGCGACGAGATCGCGAAGGTTCCGATGATGAGCGCGGAGGACACCCGCGCGGCGATCGACGCTGCTGCCCGCGCACAGCCCGAATGGGCCGCCATGCTGGCGAAGGATCGCTCGAAAATTCTGCGCCGGTGGTACGAGCTGCAGATCGAGCATGCGGACGAGCTGGCGCTGCTCATGACGATGGAGCAGGGCAAGCCGCTGGCCGAGGCCAAGGGCGAGGTCACGTACGCCGCCTCGTTCGTCGAGTTCTACGCCGAGGAGGCCAAGCGCATTTACGGCGAGACGATCCCGACCTTCAAAAAGGACGCGCGCATCGTCTGCATCAAGCAGCCCGTCGGCGTCGTCGCGGCCATCACGCCCTGGAATTTCCCCGCTGCGATGATCACCCGCAAGGTGGCTCCGGCTCTGGCCGTCGGCTGCACGGTGGTCTGCAAGCCGGCTTCCGAGACGCCGCTGACGGCCCTTGCGCTGGCCGAGCTGGCCGAGCGTGCCGGCGTTCCGAAGGGCGTGCTCAACATGGTCACCGGCAAGGCGAGTGTCATCGGCGGCGAGCTGACCTCGAACCCGGCCGTGCGCATGCTGACCTTCACCGGCTCGACCGAGATCGGCAAGATCCTCATCGAGCAGTGCGCCAAGACCGTGAAGAAGGTCGGCATGGAGCTCGGCGGCAACGCGCCGTTCATCGTGTTCGACGACGCAGATCTCGACAAGGCGGTGCAGGGCGCGATGGCCTCCAAGTATCGCAATGCCGGCCAGACCTGCGTCTGCGCCAACCGCATCTACGTCCAGGACGGCGTCTATGACGCATTTGCGCAAAAGCTTGCAGCAGAGGTTGCCAAGCTCAAGGTGGGCCGCGGCACCGAGGCCGGCGTGACGACCGGCCCGCTCATCAACAAGGCCGGCGTCGATAAGGTCGAGGAGCACATCGCCGATGCGACGTCGAAGGGCGCCAAGGTCATTCTCGGCGGCAAGGCTCTCGGCGGCAATTTCTTCGAGCCGACGGTGATCACGGGTGTGACCAGCGACATGAAGGTGGCCCGCGAGGAGACGTTCGGACCGGTGGCGCCGTTGTTCCGCTTCAAGACGGACGACGAGGCGATCAAGCTCGCCAATGCCACCGAGTTCGGCCTCGCCGCCTACTTCTACTCGCGTGACGTCGGCCGCGTGTGGCGCGTCGGCGAGAGGCTCGAGTACGGCATCATCGGCATCAACGAGGGCATCATCTCGTCCGAGGTGGCACCCTTCGGTGGCGTGAAGGAATCGGGGCTCGGCCGCGAGGGCTCTCACCACGGCGTCGAGGAGTTCCTGGAGATCAAGTACATGCTGATGGGCGGCGTTTGATGTCGGACGCCCTCAAGCTGAAGGCGGCTGAGATAGCGATCGAGTTCGTCGAGCCCGGCATGAAGCTCGGGCTCGGCACGGGCTCGACCGCTGCCAGGTTCATCGATCTGCTGGGCGGCAGGGTGAAGGAGGGCCTCGACGTGATCGGGGTCCCCACCTCCGAGACGACGCGCGCGCAGGCGGCGGCGCTCGGCATCCGCCTGACGACGCTCGATGATGATCCCGTGCTCGACCTGACCATCGACGGCGCCGATGAGATCGATGTCGCCTTGCAGCTCATCAAGGGTGGCGGTGGCGCGCTGCTGCGCGAGAAGATCGTCGCAGCCGCTTCCGACCGCATGATCGTGATCGCGGATTCCTCCAAGCGGGTGCCGGTGCTCGGCGCCTATCCGTTGCCCGTGGAAGTGGTCCGCTTCGGCCTCGCCGCGACCCGCAACATGGTCGAGATGCTGGCCTCCGACGCGGGCTGCACGGGCCATATCCACTTGCGCATGGGCCTCGACGGCCAGCCGTTCGTAACGGACGGCGGCAACTACATTTTCGACTGCGCCTTCGGCCGCATCGAGGATGCCGATGCACTGGACGAGGCGCTGAAGCTCATCCCCGGCGGCGTCGAGAACGGACTTTTTCTCGGCCTCGCCGACGCCGCTATCATCGCCGGACCCGACGGGGTGGAGGTCCTCGAGGCGGAGTACGGTCAGGACTCGTGAATTCGTGAGATCGCGATCGCGATAACGGACTTCACGACTTCACGATTTCACCATCTCACGCCTCTGCACCGTCGCCCAACCAGGACAAGACATGACCAAATTCGACTTCGACCTGTTCGTGATCGGTGGCGGCTCGGGTGGGGTCCGGGCGGCGCGGATTGCGGCGGGCCATGGCGCGCGGGTGGCGATCGCGGAGGAGTTCCGCTTCGGTGGAACGTGCGTCATCCGCGGTTGCGTGCCGAAGAAGCTGCTCGTCTATGCCAGCCGGTTCGCAGACGAGTTCGAGGATGCGGAAGGGTTCGGCTGGTCGGTTGGAGAGACGCAGTTCGATTGGGCGCAGCTCATCGCCGCCAAGGATCGCGAAATCACCCGGTTGGAGAACATCTACCGAAACAACCTGGAGAAGGCCGGCGTCACCATTTTCGAGGAGTGGGCGGAGCTTGCGAGTGCGAATTCAGTACACCTCGTCAGGGAGAACCGCACCATTACGGCACGATACATCCTGGTTGCGACCGGGAGCAGCACTGACATCGATACGCGCGTCGTCGGGTCCGAGGAGATTATCACTTCGAATGACGCATTCGAGCTGAAAGAGCTCCCGAACCGGATCGCTATCGCCGGCGGAGGCTATATTGCCGTAGAGTTTGCCGGCATTTTCGCCGGGCTCGGTGCCGAGACCACGCTCGTCTATCGCGGCGAGAAGCTGCTTCGCGGCTTCGATGACGATATGCGCGATGGCCTGATGGAGGAATACGCCAAGCGGGGCATCCGCGTTCTGACCAACAGCACATTCTGGCGGATCGACCGGACGGACAAGGGGCTTGTCGGGAACCTGAGTGACGGCACAGCGCTGGAGGTCGACCAGATCATGTTCGCCATTGGCCGGAGCCCAAACACGGCGGGGCTCGGCCTCAAGAACGCCGGTGTTGTCTGCGGTGAGAGCGGAGAAATCATCGTCGATGCCGACAGCCGTTCGAACGTGCCCAGCATCTACGCCATCGGCGATGTCACGACTCGCGTGAACCTGACCCCTGTCGCCATTCGCGAAGGTCACGCGTTTGCCGACACCG
>JAEVZQ010000494.1 GCA_023392135.1 Pseudomonadota bacterium
TAAGTACGGTGGACCGGCTCCTGGGGCACCAGATGGCACTTCGGCGAGGGACATCGAGGTTCGTCTCTCCCGGACCGACGGAGGCGTCGAGGTGGTCGTGGCCGACCGCGGCCGGGGCATTCCAGCACTCGACCGGGAGCGCGCGCTGAAGCGCTTCGTCCGGCTGGAGGCGAGCCGCACGCGGCCGGGGACGGGCCTCGGCCTGAGTCTCGTGGCGGCGGTCGCCCGGCTGCATGAAGGTCAGGTGAAGCTGGAGGACAACAAGCCGGGATTACGAGTCGTGATTTCCTGGCCGATCCCTGCAATGCTCGAAGAGCCCGATACGAGGAAGGCGGCCAGCCCAGCGAGGATTGCCCGATGAGCCCACTGGCAAGCGTGCCAGCCCCCTTATCCGACCGCCTGCGGCAGGTGCCGCTCGGCATCGACGAGCCGCACGTCGCGGATGCCGTTCGCGAGCTCGAGGCGGAGATGGGCGAGGCCTCGCGCGCCGCCGGTTTCAAGATGACCGATGAGGTTCGCAAGCTCCTCGGTGGCATCCTCGCCGGGTCGCCCTATCTTTCAGGTTTGATGCGCCGTGACCCGGCGAGGCTCGTCCGGGTCCTCTCGCGCCCTCCGGAGGAAAGCCGGACGCATCTGCTAGAAGCGGTGGCAGAGCAGGCCACCGCGGCGCCGTCGGTCATGGCGCTGATGGCCGCCTTACGCGTCTTCAAAAACGAGATTGCGCTGCTGACCGCACTGGCTGATCTCGGCGGGGTCTGGAACGTGGCGGAGGTCACCCGCACGCTAACCCTTGCAGCGGATGCCGCCGTCGAGCATGCCGTCCGCTTCCTGTTCAGACAGGCAGCCGCCAATGGGACTTGGGTGGCCCCCGATGATCCGGCACCAGACCGCGATTCCGGCTACATCGTGCTTGGCATGGGCAAGTACGGCGCCGGAGAGCTCAACTATTCCAGCGACATCGACCTCATCGTCTTCTACGACAGGCAGCGCCTGAAGCTCCGTTCCGATGTCGAGCCGCAGCCGTTCTTCGTCCGCATGACGCGCGAGCTGGTGCGCATCCTGCAGGAGCGGACCGGGGATGGCTACGTCTTCCGCACCGACCTCAGGCTGCGACCCGATCCCGGAGCCACGCAGGTCGCGTTATCAACGGACGCGGCGCTCACCTACTACGAGAGCTTCGGCCAGAACTGGGAGCGGGCCGCCATGATCAAGGCGCGGCCCGTCGCGGGAGACATCGCGGCCGGCAGGGCGCTGCTTTCGGAGCTGTCGCCGTTCATCTGGCGCAAGTATCTCGACTTCGCGGCCATCGCCGACATCCACGCGATGAAGCGCCAGATCCATGCGCACCGGGGCTTCGGCGAGATCGGCGTGGCCGGGCACAACATCAAGCTCGGGCGCGGCGGCATCCGTGAGATCGAGTTCTTCGTGCAGACGCAGCAGCTGATCGCCGGCGGTCGGCAGCCCGATCTGCGGACGCCGCAAACGATCATCACCCTGGACCGGCTGGCTGAGCGCTGCTGGATCAAGCCCGAGGTTCGTGACGACCTGGCGCGCAGCTACACCTATCTGCGCGGCATCGAGCACCGTCTGCAGATGGTCGCTGACGAGCAGACTCATGCGCTGCCCAATGCACCCGAAGCGCTCGCCTCGTTCGCCCGGTTCGCCGGCTATCCATCTACGGAAGCGTTCTCGAAAGCGCTGGTCGCGCACCTCGAGACCGTGCAGCGGCATTATGCGGCTCTGTTCGAGGACATGCCCGAGCTGACCCGCGGCGGCGCCAACATGGTGTTCGCCGGCGAGGCCGACGATCCGCAGACCGTCGAGGCACTGGCCAGAATGGGCTACTCGCAGCCGCATCAGGTGATCGACACCGTTCGGGGTTGGCACCACGGCCGCTATGGCGCCGTTCGGACGGCCAAGGCGCGTGAGCGGCTGACGGAAATGCAGGCAGTGCTGATCGAGGCGCTCGCGCAGACGGCCAATCCGGACAGCGCGTTCGCGAGCTTCGACCGGTTTCTCGCCCAGCTGCCGGCGGGCGTGCAGCTGTTCTCGCTACTCCGGGCCAATCCGAGCCTGCTGCGGCTGGTTGCGGACATCATGGGCTCGGCGCCGCGACTGGCGAGCATCCTGAGCCGCCGCCGGCGGGTGCTCGATGCCGTGCTCGATCCGCGCGTCATCGGCAATCTTCCCACCTCTGAGGATCTCGAGGCGCTGGTTCGTGACGAGATCGAGAGCACGAACGACTATCAGGAGATCCTCGACCGCGCCCGGATCATCGGCAACTAGCAAATGTTCCTGATCGGAGTCCGGATTCTCTCGGGCATCATCGTCGCGTCGCAGGCGGGTGGCGCCTACGCACTTCTCGCCGACCACCTCATCCGGGCGCTGCACAAGGCCGTTGAGCAGGATTTTGCGAGAGTGCACGGGCAGATCCCCGGTGGGCAGGCCGCGGTTCTGGCGCTGGGCAAGCTCGGCGGCCAGGAGATGACAGCCGCGTCCGATCTCGATCTCATCCTCGTCTACGATTTCGCACCCGACGCGGTGCAGTCGGACGGCAGCCGGCCGCTGGCGCCGAGCCAGTACTACGCCCGCCTGACGCAGCGGCTGATAAGTGCCCTTTCCTCTCCGACGGCCGAGGGGCAGCTCTATCAAGTCGACATGCGCCTGCGTCCTTCCGGACAGCAGGGCCCGGTCGCCACGCAGCTTTCGAGCTTCATCGAATATCAGGCGCATCAGGCCTGGACCTGGGAGCACATGGCGCTCACCCGCGCACGCGTCGTCGCAGGTGCACCGGAGCTGCGGGGCAGGGTGGAGGAGGCCATCCGCCATGCTCTCGTCCAGCCTCGCGATCGCGCCAAGATAGCGGCCGACGTGCTAGACATGCGCCAACGCATCGCCGCCGAGAAGGGTACGGAGGAAATCTGGGATCTGAAGCAGGTGCGCGGCGGCCTCGTCGATATCGAGTTTATGGCCCAGTACCTGCAACTCGTTCACGCTGCAGATCACCCCGATGTTCTCGACCAGAACACGGTCCGGGCACTGCAGAAGCTCGATGGCAAGGGCCTGATTCCGGGTGGTGCCGGTGCCACCCTCATTCCGGCGGCTCAGCTCATCAACGACCTGACGCAGATCATCCGGTTGTGCGTAGACGGTCCTTTCCGCGCGAATGAGGCCTCGCAGGGTCTCAAGGACCTGCTGGCCCGCGCCGCGCACGCGCCGAGCTTCGACCGCCTCGAGGCCGACCTTCGGCTGATGCTCGCGGAGACAGCGAGCCTTTTCGATCAAATCGTCTCCTAACGCCACACGCGACGGGTTCGTCGTGCATGCCACGTTCCTGGTTTGCTGGGGACGAGAACCCGACCTCTTGGAGATGAGAGTATGAAAAAGAAGACGATGGTCTTGATCGCGGGCGTGCTGATCGCTGCGGGCGGGGCTGCCGCCGTGGCCGGTGTCGGCGAGAAGCGCGGCCGCTTTGGTCATGGGCCGGGCACGGGCGCCATGTTCGCTCATATGGGCGGGCACGGATTTGGCTTCGGCCGCGGCGGCGGTTTGAAGGCGCTCGATGCCGACGGCGACGGCACGGTCACCGTCGAGGAGGCTCTGGCCGCTCGTACGCCGCTATTTGCCCGGATCGACACGAACGGTGACGGCGTGATCGATGCACAGGAGATCGAGGCAGAGGTGAACCTCAACACCCAGTACTGGACGCAGGCCATGATGCACCGCCGTGATCGCGATGGTGATGGCCAGATCAGCAAGGAGGAGTTCAGCAAGAAGGGTCGCGCCGACCGGCGAGCCGAGCGGGCCGACGACGGCAACAACGACGATCGCGGTGATCGCGCCCGGCGCAGCCATCGCCACGGCTGGCATGGACACGGTCACCAACACGGTGGCTGGCATCACAGTCGCTGGCGCGAGGGCAGAATAGTCCAGAGCTTCGAGAAGATGGACCTGAACGCGAATGGCTCTCTCGAGGCCAGTGAGATCGAGACCGGCATCAAGCCCCGCGTGACCCGCCGGGTGAACAAAATGATTTCGAGGTTCGATCAGGACAAGGATGGCCGCGTCACTCGCGAGGAGTTCGAGAAGCCCACGCGGGATCGGTTCGCAATGCGGGACATCAACAAGGATGGCAGGATCAGTGAGGAGGACCTGCCGCCGATGATGCGCGGTCGAGGCATTCTGCGCTAGAACGAGCGCATTTGGTGATGCACGCGATCATGCACGGGGAGGGATGGTGCCAGGAAGCCGGGGTGAGCAGGGACGTTCTACGGCCGGGCCCGTT
>JAEVZQ010000497.1 GCA_023392135.1 Pseudomonadota bacterium
TCGACTTGGTGACCGAGTCGTTGACGTTGATGGCCGGGAACAGCAGCGTGCCCTTCTTCTGCATCTCGTACAGGCGATGCACGCCGGTCGTGGTCTCCTCGGAAACGCCGCGGATGTTGCGCGCAAGCTCCGAAAACCAGCCCTTCTTCTCCTGCAGCGTGCGCTTGATGAGCGCGAACAGGACCTCTTCTTCCTCGGAGCCGGGCTTATCGAGGAAAGCCGTGTCGCCATTCTCGGCGCGAACGCCCAGGTGCACGAGCAGCGTCGCGTCTCCGCCGTCGTCCAGGATCATATTGGGCGTGCCGCCGTCGCCCCACTCCATGATCTTACGAGTGTAGTTCCAGTAGTCCTCGAGCGATTCGCCCTTGATGGCGAACACGGGCACACCGGCCGCAGCGATGGCGGCAGCGGCGTGGTCCTGGGTCGAGTAGATGTTGCAGGAAGCCCATCGGACCTCCGCGCCGAGGGCGACGAGCGTCTCGATGAGCACGGCCGTCTGGATCGTCATGTGCAGTGAGCCGGCGACGCGGGCGCCCTTGAGCGGCTGACTTGGTCCGAACTCGGCGCGGGTGGCCATCAGCCCCGGCATCTCGGTCTCGGCGATCGAAATTTCCTTGCGTCCCCACTCGGCGAGACCGATGTCCTTGACGGCGCATTCGCGGGCAATCGGCATTTTGGGCTCCTCGTCGTCGGATCGGTTGTCCCGCCTCGAGCGGCGGCGAATGGCGAACGCCGAATTGCGGGTAAGGTCCCCCGCACGCATTCGCGTTGCGGCCGTCTATACTGGCCAATCCCTCAGCACGCAACGGCATATAAAGACATTGTTATGTCTTTGACTGCGGTGAACTTGATCTCAGCAGGCAGAACACGCGCCATTGACGCCGGCCGGGCAGCTTCACGACAACTATCGATCGGGTGCTAGGGAGAGGTATGATGAAGGCACTTGCGTGCTAGCACTCGTCCACGCAGTCCTCGCCGAATCCGTCCTCGACAAGTGAAATCAGCGCCTCGAGGGCTTCCGGCCCCTCGGGGCCCTCCGCCTCGAGGTAAAGCGTCGATCCAGGACCTGCGGCAAGCATCATCAGGCCCATGATGGAGGTGCCGCCGACGGTGTTGCCGTCGCGGGTCACTGAGACGGTTGCGTTGAATGTTTCCGCGCACTTCACGAACTTCGCGGAAGCGCGCGCATGCAATCCCTTGCGATTGCGGATGGTCACGAAAGCCGAAGGCTTGCGTCTGTCCAGCACCTGCATTCCCCTGCCTCAGGGTTCACCTGAAAGAACCTGCCTGGCGACGCTAATGTACTTGCGGCCGGCTTCCTTCGCCAGATCGACCGCTTTTTCGAGCGGCGTATCGCTGCGCACCCTCGCAAGGCGGACGAGCATGGGGAGGTTCACCCCCGCTATCACCTCGACGTTGGCTTCATCCAGAATGGATATCGACAGGTTCGAAGGTGTGCCGCCGAACATGTCGGTCAGGAGGATGACGCCCTCTCCGGTATCGAGTTGGCGCGCAGCAGACAGGATCTCTTGCCTGCGAACCTCCATGTCATCGTCCGGCCCGATCGAGATGGTCTCGATTTGCTCTTGCGGGCCGACAACATGCTCCAGTGCGGCCCGGAACTCGCCGGCCAATCCGCCATGAGTGACGATCAAGAGTCCAATCATCGCTTTCCAGCAGTTCCGTGCAGGCAGGTAGCGGCCTGGCAGCCAACTGGCCCGCCTATGTCACTAGCAGGCATTTGACGGTTTCGAGCCGCGACATGTTTGGCAACTGTCATGCTTGCGTTCCGATTCCGAAGCTCACCTTGGAATTCCTCGACCATAACACAGCAAGCAAGCGCTTTTGCCCATGTTGCCTACGAACTGCGGCCCGCGCCCGCAGTTCCCTCGAGCGCAAGCAGAAGCTTGAGCGGTGCTGATGGCTCGAACGGATAGAGGGCGAGCCGCCGCACGCGAACGCCGAACAATTCCGCCGACGCCTCGGGATCGGGCAACCGTTCCACCTCTTGTCGGGAGACGAGGTCAACAAGCAACTCGAGCGCGGCGGTCTTCTGCACCGGCACTTCGAGGATGCCGAGGCCACGCACCTCGATCAAGCCCCTGATCGGCTCGGGGCAATCCAGTTGGATTCTTCCATCGCGCAACGCGGCGTAAACTTGGTCGTCGGCGACCAGCAGCGCCGGGCCTGGGATCAGGTCGGAGGAGGCCTGCGCCAGGCAGCGCAGTGCAAGATCGGATTTTCCGGAGCCCGGGGCGCCGCGGAGCAGGGCCGCGCGCCCGGCAAGTGCGATGGCGGTTCCATGGATCAGTCTAGGCCCGGCGGTAGCCACGGCCGAAGCTCCTCGCCAGAGGTCCGCAATCCGGCCTTGCCGGCAACTGGACGACGAAGCGCGCACCGCGCGGCTGATCGTCCGGGCCGGCGTCGTCGGCCATCCGGTTCTCTGCCCAGATCTCACCTCCATGGGCCATCACGATCTCGCGCGAGATGGAGAGCCCGAGCCCCGAGTTGTTGCCGCGGCTGCTCTCGGCCGTGGGCCGGTACGTATAGAACCGCCGGAAGATCTTCTCCAGGTTCTCGGGCGAGATGCCCGGACCGTCATCCTCGATGCGGATTTCGATCAGATTGCCGAAACGGCCCGCGCGCACCAGCACCGTGCCGCCCTCCGGCGAGAAGGAGATGGCGTTGTCCACAAGGTTGGTGACGACCTGAGACAGCCGCCCCTCGTGCCCGTTCACCAGGAGGGAATCCTCCGAGCATCTCGGGTCGATCTCGAACGCTATGCTCTTGCCGGTGCCGCTGAGGATATCCGAAAACGTGGTTACGATGCCGTCGAGCAGCTTGCACAGCGCGACCGGCTCGGTCTGCTGCAAAGCGAGCTCGGCATCGAGCCTGGAGGCGTTCGAGACGTCCGTGATGAGTCGATTGAGACGCTTCAACTCGTCCTGGATCTGCGAGATGAGCTGTTGGCGGTCCGCTTCATTGCGCGCGTAAGTAAGAGCTTCCGCCGTCGACCGCGCTGCAGTCAGCGGGTTCTTCAGCTCGTGCGCGACGTCAGCGGCGAACTTCTCGCTCGCCTCGATTCGCCGGAATAGCGACGTTGTCATGTTGCGGAAGGCCGTCGCCATCTGGCCGACCTCGTCGCCGCGATCAGGGTAGTTCGGCAGATCGTGCCGCGCGGAGATATGGCGGCTGACGTGCTCGGCCGCCGCCGAGAGGCGCCGCATCGGACCGGCGACCGTACGGGCCAGCAGGGTCGAGGCTGCCAGGGTCGCCGCGAGGGCCATCAGCGCAATCTTCAGGATCGTCCAGCGCTCCTGGGACAGCGCCTGGTCGATCTCGCCCGGTTTGCTGGACAGCAGAATGACGCCCTGCACCGAGCGGGCGCGCTGGATCGGAGCAGCGACGGACACGATCTGCTCGCCGTCCTCGTTGAGCAGCAGCATCGGCGTGGTGGTGCCCGTCATGGCCATGCGGACTTCGGGATAGAAGTTGCCGTTGGCGTTGCCGATTTCCTTGTAGACCGGAAGATCGGCGTTCAGCAGCCACTTCGTCAGCCGTGTCCAGAAATTCTTGGTGTCGGGCCGGTGCTTCGGCACTGGCGGCTTGGCAATGAGACCGCGTGCCAGAAGCTGAGCCGAGTCGGCGATCAGCGTACCGTCGCGGCTATAGATGCGCGCGCGGTTGTTCGTCGGCTGGACCAGACGGCGCAGAATCGGTGTGACCCGTTCGGGCCGGATCGAGAGCTGCAGGGCGGCGAAGCCGTCGTCCCGGAACGGGATCAAAGCATTCTCCGCCTCCGGCAGCTTGTCCGGATCGAGCACGATTCGTTCCGTGTCGACAGAGGCATTGGCGGCGATTGCGGCCGCGATGATCTCGCTCTGGCTGCGCAAGCTCTCGCGCTTGGCATCGATCAGCCAGACGTTGTGCTTGCTGAGATAGAGTATGCCGCCGACGAGAATCAGCAGGCCGAGCAGGTTGGAAACAAAGATGCGTCTGAGCAGGCTGCCCGTGACCAGGCGCAGCGCCCGGCTGTGCAGCAGGCGATCGCCAACGGCCGCAAGAAATTCCCTGATCGGCCTCGCGGCGCGATGTACACGCAGAAAGCCGTCTCTCGCAGCGCGCCACGGACCGGCAATCGGTCCGGACCGCTCCAGTTCAATCGCCATGAACCCCCCGGGGCTCAAGCTTCCTAGAAGCGATAGCCTACACCATAAAGCGTCTCGATCACGTCGAAATTGTCGTCGACCTGTTTGAATTTCTTACGCAATCTCTTGATGTGACTATCGATGGTGCGGTCATCGACGTAAACTTGGTCGTCGTAGGCCGCGTCCATGAGCGCGTCACGCGTCTTGACGACGCCGGGCCGCGCAGCAAGGGCCTGAAGAATAAGAAACTCGGTAACCGTGAGCGTCACGGGCTTGCCATCCCAGTGGCAGGTGTGGCGCTCCGGATCGAGGCGCAGCTGGCCACGCTCGAGCACGCGGGCAGCTTCCGCCTGTGGATTGGTGCCGTCCTTCGGCTGAAACCGCCGCAGAACCGCCTTGACCCGCTCCACCACCAGCCGCTGCGAGAACGGCTTGGCGATGTAGTCGTCGGCACCCATTTTCAGGCCGAACAGCTCGTCGATCTCCTCGTCCTTGGAGGTGAGGAAGATCACAGGCATGTCCGACTGCTGGCGCACGCGGCGAAGCAGCTCCATACCGTCCATGCGCGGCATCTTGATGTCGAAGATGCCAAGGTCGGCGGGGTCCTCGGTCAGGGCCTCGAGCGCAGATGCACCGTCGTTGTACGTCCGCACCTTGTAGCCCTCGGCTTCGAGGGCCATCCTGAGCGAGGTCAGTATGTTTCGCTCGTCGTCGACGAGAGCAATCGTACTCTTTTCTTTCATGTCTCTTGCCCTGGACGGTCGTCGCTGCTGGCGGGCTCTATGTCCCGTTCTTGTGAGAAATATGGCGCGCGTTCAGGTGCGGCCCCTTATTAGCTTGTTGCTGAATAGGCTAGGTAGCCTATAGAGGCAAGGTTTTCGCGGGCAACAATCTGGGGTTGTGTATATGCCGAATGCCGGCGCGAATCCGTTTTCCCATGAGGATCTTGCCCCCATTGCCGAGGTGCGGCACATGCTGCGCCGCGCCCGAAAGGCGGCCCTTTCAACGATCGACCGCCAATCCGGCTATCCTTACGCGTCATTGGTTGCGATGGCAACTGAACCTGATGGCGCACCCGTGCTGCTGCTTT
This sequence comes from Pseudomonadota bacterium, assembly GCA_023392135.1. Lineage (GTDB taxonomy): Bacteria > Pseudomonadota > Alphaproteobacteria > Rhizobiales > Hyphomicrobiaceae > ZC4RG25. Next base: position 5,239 of record JAEVZQ010000497.1, read on the forward strand.
CTAAGCTGGCGCTGCATACGAAGAACATCGAGGCTGATGCACGGGCAAGCCTGCTGATCGAGGAGGCCAGCGGGCGCGATCCATTGGCTGGAAGCCGAGTGACCCTGACTGGTTGTGTCCGCCCGGTGTCGCGCAGCACGGCCGAACGGCGCTTTCTTGCCATCCATCCGCGGCGGGCTATGCAGACTTCGCGGATTTCGGCTTTTTCTTTCTTGATCTCGAGCGTGCTCACTTCGTCGGCGGTTTCGGGCGGATCATACCGCTGGATCGCAGTGAAGTCCTGGCGGACGTGAGCGCTGCGGGAGATCTCGTAACGGCCGAGCCGGAGCTGATCGCGCAACTCAATCGCGAGCAGGCCGGGCGCGTCGGCTTGCTGGGCGAGCACTTGTCCGGCGGCAAGGAGGGCGCCTGGCATCTCACGGGCGTCGACCCGCAGGGATGCGACCTCGCGCTCGCCGCCGTGCGCCTCCGCCTGGACTTCCCGGCCCCCGTCACCACCGCGGACGCGGCCCGGCGTGTGTTGAGCGAGATCCTGAAGCCGGCGTGATCTTGGCCGAACGGGCTGCCACTGGCGCAGACCACCCCATGCGTTTGATCAAGAGCAATTCCCGGCCGCAACGTATACGACAGGCCTTCACGGGTTGCCGGGTTTATGACCTATCCTTGCAAGCCAAGTTGACGCGGCTTGAGGCCAAGCTCGGGCGTAGCTCGTTTTGCGAGTGGTAAGCCACTACACGTCCTGCCCAAGTTTCGTGCTCGGCGACTGCTATCGTAAGTTATTCGGAATTTAAGTAAGGCCCTGGCCCCTCCAGCGGACGGCGAAGGATGAAGATGAAGGAAGACCTGTTTCCACTCTCGATCGCACGAACGTTGCATCACAACAACTCCAGCGTCGAGCTGATCGAATTTTCCATCGGGCGGAATGAAAGCCGGTTTGCTTCGACCGGCGCACTGGTGGCGGAAACGGGTGTGCACACGGGCCGCTCGGCCCAGGACAAGTTCACGGTTCGCGACGCGCTGACCGAAAACGCCGTGTGGTGGGACGCCAACAAGGCGATGTCGCGCGAAAAGTTCGACGTGCTTCACAGGGATTTCCTGGAGCACGCCAAGGGCCGCGAGCTGTTCGTTCAGGACCTGTTCGCGGGTGCCGAGCCGGCGAGCCGTCTCAACGTCCGCGTCGTGTGCGAGTACGCATGGCATGCATTATTCATCCACTACCTGCTGAGGCGGCCCGACGCGGGCCAGCTCGCAGGCTTCGAGCCCGGGTTCACGGTGGTGTGCCTGCCGAGCTTCCGCGCCGATCCGGAGCGGCACGGCTGCCGTTCGGAAACGGTTATCGCCTGCGATTTCACCCGGCGCCTTGTGCTGATTGGAGGCTCCTCCTACGCGGGCGAGATGAAGAAGTCGGTGTTCTCGTTCCTCAACTTCCTGCTGCCGGAGCGTGGCGTCATGCCG
>JAEVZQ010000525.1 GCA_023392135.1 Pseudomonadota bacterium
GGCGCGTCGTCTCGATGATGCAGTTCAACATGTACCATCACTACACGGTCGACGAGCATCTGCTGCGTGCGGTCGGCGAGCTCAGCAGCATCGAGGAAGGCCGGCGGGCGAAAAACCTGCCGCTGTCGACCGAGATCATCGGCTCCATACAGAACCGGCGTGCGCTCTACGTCGCGGCTTTCCTGCACGACGTCGGCAAGGGCCAGGTTGAGGACCATTCGAAAGTGGGCGCCGGCGTTGCCCGCCGGCTCTGTCCGCGGCTCGGACTGTCTGCCGCCGAGACGGACACGGTCGCATGGCTCATCGAGCATCATCTCGAAATGAGCAACATCTCGCTCAGCCGCGACCTCGCTGACCCCAAGACGATCAGCGACTTCGCCGGCCTCGTACAAAGTCCGGAGCGACTGAAATTGCTGCTTCTGCTGACGGTGGCCGACATCCGGGCTGTCGGCCCGGGCACGTGGAACGGCTGGAAGGGTCAGCTGCTGCGCGATCTTTACTGGCAGACGGAGCCACTGGTGGCCGGCGGACACACGCTGGTTTCGCGGCGCGAACGCATATCGGAAGCGCAGGCGCTGTTGCGGTCAGAGCTGGCGGGCTGGCCCCCTGAGGAGGTCGAACGCTTCATTCAGCGCCACTACGACGACTACTGGCTGAAAACCGACGTACACAAGCAGGTCGAGCACGCGAACCTGATCCGGCGGGCGGACGCCGAAGGCCAGCGGCTCGTGACGTCTTTCACCTCCAACGCATTCACGGCAATCACGGAGCTGTCGATCATAGCGCCGAACCACCCGCGACTGCTGGCGCTTTTTGCCGGCGCCTGCGCTGCGTCCGGGGCCAATATCGTCGGCGCCCACATTTCAACCACGCGCGACGGTCTGGCCCTCGACACGTTCCTGCTGCAGCGGGAGTTGCCCGACGAGGCCGACGAGGGGCGCCGGATGGCCCGGATCACGCGCACCATCGATCGCGCACTCAAGGGCGAGGTACGGATGGCGGAGCTTATGGCGAAGCGGAAGCCGTCCGAGCGGCGCATCACCGCGTTCACCGTCGAGCCGGAGGCGATCATCAACAATAGTTTGTCCGACGAGTTCTCGGTCATCGAGGTGTCGGGCCGAGACCGGCCCGGGCTGCTTTACGACCTCACCAGCACGCTTTCCGATCTCAATCTCGACATCACCTCAGCGCACATCACCACCTACGGGGAGAAAGCGGTCGACGTCTTCTACGTTACCGATCTGACGGGCAAGAAGGTCACGAGCGAGCAGCGCCAGGAGGCTATTCGCGAACGCCTTGCCGGGGTCCTGTCGCGAACCGCCGAGGCTGTATGAACCTTTACCGCGCATTCGCCACGGTCGGCGGCCTCACGATGCTGAGCCGCCTGCTCGGCTTCGTTCGCGACATCCTGATCGCTGCTGCACTCGGCACAGGCTTCGTCGCCGACGCCTTCTTCGTCGCTTTCCGCTTTCCGAATCTGTTCCGTCGCCTCTTCGCCGAAGGCGCGTTCAACGCCGCGTTCGTACCGCTGTTTGCCAAGCGGCTCGAGGGTGAAGGCCCCGATTCCGCACGGGAGTTTGCCCAAGAGGCTCTGGCATGCCTCACCTTTGCGCTCGTCCTGTTCTCGGCCGTGGCAATCATCGCGATGCCCTGGCTGATGCTGCTTCTCGCACCGGGTTTCGCCAGCGATCCGGAGAAATACGATCTGGCCGTCCTGCTGACACGGATCGCATTTCCTTACCTCTTGTGCATGTCGCTGGTGGCGCTGCTGTCAGGCGTGCTCAACAGCATGGCCCGCTTCCTGGCCGCAGCGGCGGCGCCGATCCTGCTCAACGTCGTGCTGATCGGGGCAATCTCGATTGCCGTCGGGGCGGGCTATGATGCGCAGCCGGGCGCCGGAATGATCCTTGCCGTCGGCGTCACGATCGCAGGCATTGCCCAACTTTTGATGCTGTGGATCGCGGTGCGCCGCACCGGGATGCGATTGAGGTTAACTTGGCCGCGCTATAGCGACGGCGTGAAGCGGCTCGTGAACCTTGGCATACCAGGACTGATTTCCGGGGGAATCACGCAGATCAACATCGTCGTCGGGACGATCATCGCATCGCTGCAGGCGGGCGCCGTCTCGTACCTCTATTACGCCGACCGGCTCTATCAACTGCCGCTCGGCATAATCGGTGTGGCGGTCGGGGTGGTGCTGCTGCCCGACCTCTCCCGCAAGCTACGCGCGGGTGATGGCGCCGCGGCACACGACAGCCAGAACAGGTCACTGGAGTTCGCGCTGCTGTTCACGATTCCGGCGGCCGTCGCACTCGTGATCGCGGCGGAGCCGATCATAAGCGTGCTGTTTCAGCGCGGGGCATTCTCTGCCGCCGACACAGACGCTACGGCAGCAGCTCTCGCGGCTTTTGCGATCGGGCTCCCCGCGTTCGTGATGATCAAGGTCTTCCAGCCGGCTTTCTTCGCGCGTGAGAATACGCGCACGCCCATGTGGTTCGCGTCCATCAATCTCGTCGTGAATGCAGCTGGCTCCGTCGTGCTGTTCTTTTGGTTCCAGCGCCTCGGCTGGATGCCGCACGTCGGCATCGCCATCGCAACGACCATGGCCGGCTGGATCAATGCCGGGCTGCTCATGCTGGCGCTGATGCGGTCCGGTGACTACCGGGCCGACCGCCGGCTGATTCGCAACACCTGGATGATTCTGCTGGCGAGCGTCGTCATGGGTCTCGCGATCGCGGGTATCCTGCCCGTAATGAACCCCTACTTTGCACGTGAGGCCGGTCTGCTCGTGCGCGGTGCGAGCCTGGCCGGGCTCGTTGCAGCAGGTGTCTGCATCTACGCGATGATGATCATTACGACCGGTGTGCTCCGGATCGACCAGCTTCGCAAGTTCATGCGCCGGGCGGCCTGATCACCTGGCATGCGATGGGTCCACTTGCACCGGGCAGCCCGGCGCGCCATAACGCGCCGGCAATCAGAAATCCGCAGGTAGGCCATGAAGATCACGCCGCGCGTCTTCTCGGGGATGCAACCGACTGGCTCGCTCCATCTCGGCAACTATCTCGGCGCCATGCTGCAGTGGATCAGGCTGCAGGACACGCACGAGTGCATCTATTGCGTGGTCGACCTGCACGCCATCACCGTCTGGCAGGAGCCGTCCGAGCTCAAGAGCGCCATTCGCATGGTGACGGCGGCCTATATCGCCTGCGGGCTCGATCCGAAAAAGAGCATCATTTTCAACCAGTCGCAGGTGCACCAGCATGCGGAGCTGGCATGGGTGTTCAACTGCGTCGCACGGCTCGGCTGGCTGAACCGCATGACCCAATTCAAGGAGAAGGCCGGCAAGGACCGTGAGAACGCCTCCGTCGGCCTCTATGCCTACCCGAATCTGATGACGGCGGACATTCTGGCCTATCGCGCTACGCACGTCCCCGTCGGCGAGGACCAGAAGCAGCACCTCGAGCTGGCGCGCGACATCGCGCAGAAATTCAACAACGATTATCGCGATTCCATCATGGCGGCCGGCTTCGAGGAGGGAGCATTCTTCCCGCTGCCCGAGCCGATCATCACCGGCCCTGCCACGCGCGTGATGAGCCTTCGCGACGGCACGAAGAAGATGTCGAAATCCGACCCTTCGGACCTCTCACGCATCAATCTCATGGATGATGCCGACACCATTGCACGCAAGATCCAGAAGGCGAAGACCGATCCCGAGCCCCTCCCCTCGGAGGAGCTGGGGCTCGAAGGGCGTCCGGAAGCCGAGAATCTGGTCGGCATCTACGCGGCTCTGGCCGGCAGCTATGTGCCTTCCGTGCTGCGCGAGTTCGGTGGCGGGCCGTTCTCCAGCTTCAAGAAGGCGCTCGGCGAGGTGTCGGTGGAGAAGATCTCCCCGATCGGTGCGGAAATGCGCCGGCTGGCGAGCGATGCGGCAGAGATCGACCGCATTCTCGCCGACGGTTCGCGTCGCGCAGAGGAGATCGCCGCGCCGATCATGGATCGAGTCAAGGACATTGTCGGTTTCGTGCGACGGTAAGGACTACTTGCGCGGAAAGCCAGTTATCTCGAAAGTCGAGCCGGATCATTCCAACGGATGAGCTTGGCCGGCATCGGGATTGCTGGCAGGCCCGCAACATGACAGCATTGCGCATGGTCACGAAAAAACGCCGGGTTTTCGAGGAAGGGCATCGACGCAAGTATCTCGTCATCGTCGACGAGAGCGAGGAGGTCGAGGCCGCCCTGTTCTTTTCCGCACTGCGCGCTGCGCACACAGCGGCGTCGATCCTGCTGCTCTATGTCATCGAGCCGCAGGAGTATCAGCACTGGGTCGGTGTGCGGCAGGTGCAGCTCGAGGAAGAGACGACCAAGGCCAAGGCCCTGTTCCGGCTGTTCCGCCGCAAGCTCAACACCGCAGGCTTCGAATCCGTGCATACCGAAGAGGTGATCCGGGAAGGCAAGAAGGCGGAGGCCATTCTCGAGCTCATCGCCGAGGATGAGGATATCGCCGTCCTGACGCTTGGAGCGGCGACGGATACTCTGGGCCCCGGGCCTCTGGTCTCGTCGCTGGCGGCAGGAACCGCTGCGGGCTCGTTCCCGATCCCGATCACGATCGTCCCGGGCAATCTGACGCTCGACGACCTGCAGGGGCTGGCTTAAGGGAAAGCCCGACGACCCCTCGACTTTTGACCGCGCCAGCACTAGTTAGTAGAATAATTCTAATCCGGCACGGCCAGCCCGGCGCTTGCCCGGGTTCCAAGGAGACTTGCATGTTTATCCAGACCGAACCGACCCCGAATCCCACCACTCTCAAGTTCATCCCGGGTAGGCCGGTTCTGGGTGAAGGAACGGCCGACTATCGCTCACCCGATGATGCGGGCGAATCGCCCCTCGCGCAGCGGCTGTTCGAGGTCGACGGCGTGAAAGGCGTTTTCCTGGGTGCCGACTTCATCTCCGTGACCAAGGGCGACACCGAGTGGCAGCATCTCAAGCCCGCCATTCTCGGCGCCATTATGGAGCACTTCATGTCCGGCGCGCCCGTGCTGGGCAACGAGAGCGCCAACGATGCGGCCGGCGGCAACTACGATCCGAAGGACGAGGACACCGTCATAACCATCAAGGAACTCCTCGAGACGCGCGTACGTCCCGCGGTGGCTCAGGATGGCGGCGACATTACCTTCCACGGTTATCGTGATGGTGTGGTGTTCCTGCACATGCGCGGCGCGTGTGCCGGCTGCCCGAGCTCCACGGCCACCTTGCGGCATGGCATCGAGAACCTGCTGCGCCACTTCTGCCCCGACGTGCAGGAAGTGCAGGCGATCTGAGACCCAACTCGTCACCCCGGGTCTCGTCTTGCGGATGCGACTCGACATCCGGGGTAACGCGCTGGTGAGGAGCCCCGCTCCCGTCAACTTGCCCGATGGCGCCTTCCAGCGTTGGCCGATATAGGTCTGCGCCTATGAACGTGCTCGCCTTCGATACCTGCTTCGGTGCCTGCTCAGCGGCTGTCCTGTGGAATGGGCAGCTGACCTGGCAATACGAGGAGATGGCGACCGGGCAGGCCGAACGGCTCGTCCCCATGATCGGGGAGGTGCTGGAAGAATCTGGAGCGAGGCTGCCCGATCTCGACACCATTGCCGTCACAGAGGGTCCGGGAACGTTCACCGGCACACGCGTCAGCGTAGCTGCCGCCCGGGGCCTTGCGCTCGCGACCAACCTGCCGATCCGAGCGGCCTCGAGCCTTCATGTGATGGCACGTCGTGCCTTCTCAGAGCTTGGTGATGTCGCAGCCGGGTTGACGCTCGCCGTTTGCGTGGATGCACGCGGAGGGCAGGTTTTTGTTCAGCTGTTCGATCCGGAAACCGGTGAGCCCATCACGCAGGCCGCGGTCATGGCGCCGGACGCTGCGGCCGCGCTCGGCGCCTCTGCTCCCCAGCTCTGCGTGGGCACCGGCGGACTGACGGTGAGCGAGGCGGATCTCAAAACC
>JAEVZQ010000349.1 GCA_023392135.1 Pseudomonadota bacterium
ATCATGCCCGCCCGCGCGCCGGCCTCGATCGACATGTTGCAGACGGTTAGCCTGCCTTCCATCGACAGGCCGGTGATTGTCGATCCGGCGTACTCGATGACGTGGCCGGTCGCCCCGGCCGCGCTGATCCTGGCGATGATGGCGAGGATGATGTCCTTGGCCGAAACTCCCGGCGCAAGGTGCCCGTCGACCGAAATTCGCATCGCCTTCGGCTTGCGCTGCCACAGCGACTGCGCCGCCAGAATCTGACAGACTTCCGTCGCGCCGATGCCGAAGGCCAGAGCGCCCAGCGCGCCATGTGTCGAGGTGTGGCTGTCGCCGCAGACGATGACCGAACCCGGCCAGCTCAGCCCTTGCTCCGGACCGACGACGTGAAGGATTCCCTGGCGTGGATCATCAAGGTCGAAGCACTCGATCCCGGCACGCGCCGCATCTTCCATGAGTGCGTTGGCCATGTGCCGCTTTTCGGCGTCGGCGATCACGGCCAGATCGCGACTGTCGGTTGGAACATAATGATCGGGCGTGGCGAATGCCCGGTGCGGCGCACGTGGAGCAAGGCCACGCTGGCGCAACATCTCGAAGGCGGGAGCCGAGCCGTCCTGAACCAGATGCCGGTCGACATACAGCAACACCTGGCCGTCGGGACGCTCCATGATCCGGTGCCGTGACCAGATCTTCTCAAATATCGTTTGGGGTGGTTCGCCCATGTTCATTTCATTCGATCCGATGAATTTCATCGATGCAGGAGGTCTTACCGCCGGGAAGGGCCGGAAGCTCCGGGGCGGCCCTCGGCAGCAAGGGGCGCTTCGAGTGAGCCGTTCTGAGCCCTTTCCCGGGAGCGCCTTGCGTGTGTCGCCGCAGTTGGGGCCGCTTCGGCGCTGTCATTGCGCCGTGGGGCCATGGAGCGCTAGTCGATCTTCTTTGCGCCCGAGAGCCTCACGATTTCGCCATACCGCTCGAGCTCGTTGGCCACGAATTTGGTGAAATCCTCCGACGATCCGGTGCCAGGCTGAGCTGCCAGCTTGGCCAGCCTACCTTTCAGCTCATCGGTCTGGAGAATCTCATTGATTTCCTTGTTCAGCCTGTCGACGATTTCCTTGGGCGTGTTGGCTGGCGCCATGACGCCGTAGAATGTGGACGTATGCACGCTGGGGATGCCAAGCTCATCGAGCGTGGGGATGTCGGGCGCCGACGGGTTGCGCGACGGGGATGCGACGGCGAGAGCCTTGAGCTTTCCTGCGGCGACGAACGGCAGGCACGTCGGCGGATCGAGCATGTAGTCGAGCTGGCCGGCGATCAAGGCGGTTTCCGCAGGGCTCGTTCCCTTGTAGGGGACGTGAACGGCATCGACTTGCGTCGACTTGTTGAACATCACGCCAAAGAGATGCTGTGAGGATCCAACACCGCCCGAGCCGAAATTGAGCTTGCCGGGGTTCGACTTCGCGTGCGCCACCAGCTCCTTGACCGAGCTGAACGGCGACGCGGCAGGCACCACCACGAAGCTGGGGACGACGTAGACAAGGGCAACAGGCGAGAAGTCTTTGATCGGATCGAAGCCGAGCTTCGTGTAGAGGTGTGGATTGACCGCATTGGGCGAGAGCGAGCCCATGAGAAGGGTGTAGCCGTCCGGATCTGCGTTGGCGGCAAGTGCGGTGCCGATATTGCCGGCGGCCCCCGGCCTGTTCTCCACCACGATTGGTTGTCCGAGCCGTTTCGACAGCGGCTCCGAAATCATTCGCGCCGATGTGTCTACGCCACCGCCCGCGGGCCAGGGCACGATCAACCGAATGGGTTTGGAAGGATAGGTCTCGGCGTGAGCCATGCTCGCGCAGGCCAAGAGCAGTGCCGCTCCGCAGAGGCGTTTGATGAGTTTCATCGCATCCATGTCAGTCTCCTCCCAGTGTTTCGTTCGCAGCAAGGATCGCGGCACGTCAATTGACGCGCAACTCCAAATTGCTCATGCTATTCATGAGAAAATTGGATGGCGGAAGATGTCGAGACAGCTCCCTCCCCTGAACGCCGTCCGCGCGTTCGAATCGGCCGCACGGAACGCCAGCTTCACCAGTGCTGCGCGGGAGCTGAGAGTGTCTCAGGGAGCTGTCAGCCGCCATATCGCAGGCCTGGAGCAGTGGCTTGGGGTGAAGCTGTTCCTGCGCATCCATCGCGGCGTCGAGCTCACGCCGCAGGGGAGCACCTACTACCGTTTCGCAAAAGGTGCCCTCGATCAGATCGAGTCCGGCTCCCGTCATCTGAAGCGCACGCCGGACAAGATGCGGCTCCGGTTGAAGCTGCCGCCGACCTTCGCCCTGCGCTGGCTGGTTCCGCGACTTGCCCGGTTTCACGCTCTGCATCCGAAGATCGACGTTCAAATCACGACGTCGCATGAGCCTGCCGACTTTGAGCGGGAGGAGGTCGACATCAGCATCTATTCCTGGGCGCAGCCGCCGACCGGTCCGGGTTATCGGCGGCTGTTCGGGGAGGTGCTGCTCGTCGTCTGCGCGCCCGGGCTGATCGCGCGCCACGGTGAGCTGTATTCAGCTCATGACCTGAAGCACCACGTGCTGCTGTGCTCCATGCACCGCCCGCAAGACTGGCCGACGTGGCTCGCCGCCGCGCAGGTCAGCGAAATAGACGGAAATGGCGGCTTGAAATTCGAGAATGCGGCGCTTGCTTGCCAGGCGGCAATCGACGAGCTCGGCGTGATGGTGGCACAATATGCGTTCGTTGAAGACGACCTGCGGACCGGGCGCCTGATCGCGCCGCTGCCCTTGTACGTGCGCACGCCCCGGGCGTACTGCCTTGCCTTCAATCCGGGTGGGCCAAAGCCTTCCAGGGTGCAGGTATTCGAGGACTGGATAACCGACGAGGCTGCCCAGATCGAAACGAGATTTCCCTAGAGGTCTGCACGGATGGCAACCCGGCCCGATCTTCTTCGGTGCTGACGATCTTTATCTACCAGAGTTACGGACCCGACCAAGCCGATAGAGGCAGCGGCCGTGCCGGCAGCGCCGGGGGCTCAAAGTGGGCGACCCCAGGTCTGCAGCGCGTCCTCTCGCGTCAGCAGGGGCATGCGTGCCAATGGAACGGCCATAGGCCGTGGCGCGTTGCTTTTAATACACGCCCAGCGTGGGAGTGCATCTCGTGGAAGAGTTCAAGCACGCGCGAGCCTCGCGCGTCAGCTGAAACGCACCACGAGGACCGGATCGTCCGCAGCACCGGAGTTGGAAATTGCGGATCTGCCGATGGTCGGGCCGGACCGAGCCCCACCCATTGCGAGGCGCCGGTTCCACAGCTGGGAAGAGGCTGCTCAAGTTGAAGGTCTCGGAGAGTCATGATCGACGACGTGAAGAGCGGCGGCGCCCAGATCGGGAGTAGCGGAAGTTGAGCCCTGTTGGAATAGAGCCGGATTTCGGCGAGATCGTGCTGCGGTGCCCGGTGAGCGGGAAGGAATACAGGCCGGGCATATTCCTTACGGAAGAGAGCTTTCGATCGCTGCCCCGTACGCCAATGACGGCCC
>JAEVZQ010000040.1 GCA_023392135.1 Pseudomonadota bacterium
GCTTGCGGGTGAAGACGGGGTAATCGGCAAACCCCCTCTCCTGTGCCCACTTGATCTCGCTGTCCCAATAGGCGCCCTTCACGAGCCGCACCGGCAGCCGCTTGCCGGCGCGCAACGCAAGCCGCCTCAGCCAGCGCAGCACCGGAATGGCGCGCTTGCCGTAGGCCTGGACGGCAAGGCCCAGGCCATGCCAGCCATCGAGCCTCGGATCAACCAGCACCCGCGCGAACAGCTCCAGCGAGAGGTCGAGCCGGTCCTGCTCCTCGGCATCGATCGTGACCGCGATGCCCCGCGCCCGCGCCGCCGCCGCCAGCTCGACGATTCGCGGAAGCAGCTCGCGATCGAGCCGCGCCTCCTTGCCCGGCTCATAGCGAGGATGGATCGCGGACAGCTTGACCGACAGGCCCGGGCGCCCCATCAGCGCATCGGGGTGCTCGGAAACGAGCGGCCCGGCATGCCGGCTCACCTCATCGAGCGCGAGCATGTATCGCTCGAAATAGCGCTCCGCATCCCGTGCCGTCTTCGCGGCTTCGCCCAGCATGTCGTAGGAGAACCGATATCCGCGCGCCTCCATCGGTGCGGCGCGCCCCAGCGCTTCCTTGATCGACCGGCCGAGCACGAACTGGTTTCCCATGACGCGCATGGCCTGCCGCAGCGCTTGCCGGATCACCGGCTCACCCGAGCGCACCACCATGCGCTTCAACAGGTTGGTCGGCCGCTCGCGTTTCGCATCGCGGAGCTTGACGATCTGCCCCGTCAGCATCAGCCCCCAGGTGGAGGCATTGACGAACAGACTGTCGGACTGGCCGAGGTGCTTGTCCCACTGGCCGCCCCCGATCTTCTCTGCAATCAGCTTGTCGGCGGTCTCCGTGTCCGGGATGCGCAGCAGTGCTTCTGCGAGGCACATGAGGATGACGCCTTCCTCGCTGGTGAGCCCGTATTCCAGCATGAAGGCATCTATGCCTGAGTACTTGTGCCGCCCCGCGCGCGCCGCGTGAACGAACCGCCGGGCAAGGTCGCCGATGCGGCGCCGCTCGTCCTCGCCGAAGATGGCCCGCTCGATCAGGGCCCCGACCAGCCTCTGCTCCTCCATGAGGTGGTAGGCAGCGATCTCGTCTCGCGGCGGGATCACCTCTTCCGCATCGCGATTGCCGGGTTGCAGTGCTATGAGCTGGTTGGCCATGGCGTTCGTCTCGTCGGAGTCAAATCGTTGCCTATCGTAGCAGATTGCCGGCCCCGGGCTTCGGGCAATTGCGCCGCGGTGGAATGGCATCTGTGGCCTGCCGTGAGATGGCTGCCATCCGACGAGGGCCCTTGACGAAAGGGTCGTCGCGCACGACGTTGCGCGCCGCAATATAAGTCTGCGCGAAAGTGGGGTAGGCCCGTGCCGCCAGGACAAGTCATGGTCGTTCGCTCTCTCGCCGGCCTGCGCGAGATCGTGAGCGGCTGGCGCAGCGGTGGCGAGCACATCGGCCTCGTGCCCACCATGGGCGCATTGCACGAGGGCCATCTCGCGCTGGTGCGCACTGCCAAGGTGCGGGCCGAACGAGCCGTGGTGTCGATTTTCGTGAACCCCACCCAGTTCGCGCCGCACGAGGATTTCACTCACTATCCCCGGGACGAGGCAGGCGATCTCGACAAGCTCACCGAGATCGGTTGCGACCTCGTCTGGGCGCCGGACGTAAGCGTGATGTATCCGCCGGGGTTCAGCACCAGCATCGTGCCGAAGGGTCCAGCGGAGGGCCTGGAGACTGACCACCGGCCCAACTTCTTCGTGGGGGTCGCCACGGTCTGCACCAAGCTGTTCACCCAGGTCGCGCCTGACATCGCGGTATTCGGCGAGAAGGATTACCAGCAGCTCTGCGTCATCCGCCAGGTGGCGAGGGATCTGGACTTGCCCCTCGAGATCGTCGGCCACCCAACGGTGCGCGAGCCGGACGGCCTCGCGATGAGCTCACGAAATGCTTATATGAGTGCCGAGGAGCGGGCGCTCGCGCCGATAATCCACAGGGTTCTACTGCAGACGGCAGAAGCAGTCACCGGCGGTCAGGCCATAGCCGCTGCCACTAGGCGAGGACGTGAGGAGCTCGCGGCCTCCGGCTTCAGGGTCGATTATCTCGAAGTCCGCGACGCAGAGACGCTTGCTACTGTCGAGGATGGGTCCAAGCGGCCGCTCCGCGTGCTCGCTGCGGCTTGGCTCGGCAAGACGCGACTGATCGACAACGTGGCCGCCAGCTAACTGAACTTAAATACCACACCGGGATTGGCTGGATCGCATCGAAGCTAACCCGCGACCCCGCCGAAACTTGCCAGATCCCGGCTGCATGTGCGAGGCAACTGCCTGGTATCCAGCGTGAGATTCGCCGGCAGGAGCACCGGGTTCGCTCGTGTCGACGGTGGTGTGACCGCCCGAAAGCGAGGTCCCAACGCGCATGGCCCAACCTCAACGCGATCTCTTCGCAAGGCTCGAGAAAGAGATGAACGACAAGACGGCGCGCGCCCGCAAGGTCACCGACGCCTCAGATTCCTATACGGCTGCAGACATCGAGGTCCTGGAGGGTCTCGAGCCCGTCCGGCGGCGCCCCGGCATGTATATCGGTGGCACCGACGAGAGGGCCCTGCATCACCTGTTCGCCGAGGTCATCGACAACTCCATGGACGAGGCCGGCGCCGGCCACGCGACTTGGATCGACGTGCGCCTCGATGCCGACGGCTTTCTCGCGGTCACGGACAATGGTCGCGGCATGCCTGTCGACCCGCACCCGAAGTTCAAGAACAAGTCGGCCGTCGAAGTCATCATGACCACCCTGCACTCGGGCGGCAAGTTCGACGGCAAGGCCTACAACACCTCGGGCGGCCTGCACGGTGTCGGTGTGTCCGTTGTCAACGCGCTCTCCGAAACTCTCGAAATCGAAGTCGCGCGCGGCCAGCAGCTCTACCGCATGGTGTTCAGCCGCGGCGAGCCGCAGGGCAAGCTGCAGAAGCTCGGCTCGACCATGAACCGGCGCGGCACCAAAGTGCGATTCCGACCGGACGAGAAGATTTTCGGCAAGGGCGTCGCGTTCAAGCCGGCCCGCCTCATGCGTATGGCCCGCTCCAAGGCCTACCTGTTCGGCGGCGTCGAGATCCGCTGGTCCTGTGATCCGTCCCTGATCAAGGACGACACGCCGGCCGAGGCTGTGTTCCACTTCCCCGGCGGGCTCAAGGACTACATGCTCGCCACCATCAACGGCCGCACGCTCGTCACCAAGGACATGTTCACGGGGTGCGTCGAGAAGGAAGGCCGTCACGGCTCCGTCGAGTGGGCCGTTGCGTGGATGGCAGACGAGGACGGCTTCTCCAGCTCCTACTGCAATACGGTTCCGACACCGGAAGGCGGCACTCACGAGCACGGCCTGCGCCAGGCGCTGACCAAGGGCCTCCGAGCCTACGGTGAGCTCGTCGGCAACCGCCGCGCCGGGCAGATCACGGCGGATGACGTTATGAGCACGGCGGCCTCGATGCTCTCCGTGTTCATCCGCGAGCCGGAGTTCCAGGGCCAGACCAAGGACAAGCTTGCCACGCAGGAAGCCTCCCGCATCGTCGAGACCACACTGCGCGACGCTTTCGATCACTGGCTCGCCGAATCGCCGGCGCAGGCCACCCGGCTGCTCGAGTGGACCATCGAGCAGGCGGAGCAGCGCCTGAAGCGCAGGCGCGAGAAGGAGGTCAATCGCCAGAGCGCGACCCGCAAGCTGCGTCTGCCCGGCAAGCTCGCCGACTGCACGATTCAGTCCGCTGCCAACACCGAGATCTTCATCGTCGAGGGCGACTCGGCCGGTGGCTCTGCCAAAAGCGCGCGTGAGCGCGAAACCCAGGCCGTGCTGCCGCTGCGGGGCAAGATCCTCAACGTCGCCAACGCCTCATCGGCCAAGCTGGCGCAGAACCAGCTCCTCTCCGACCTCATGCTGGCGCTCGGCGTCGGCACGGGATCGAAGTACCGCGACGAGGACCTGCGCTACGAGCGCGTGATCGTGATGACCGACGCCGACGTCGACGGCGCGCATATCGCCTCGCTGCTCATCACGTTCTTCTACCAGCAGATGCCGCAACTCATCGACAGCGGCCATCTCTTCCTGGCGGTGCCTCCTCTCTACAAGATCACGCAAGGCACGCAGTCGGCCTATGCGCGCGATGAGAAGCACAAGGAGGAGCTGCTGCGCACCACCTTCAACGGCCGCGGCAAGATCGAGATCAGCCGCTTCAAAGGTCTCGGCGAGATGAATGCCTCGCAGCTCAAGGAAACCACGATGGACCCGAAGCGGCGCACCCTCCTCCGCGTCGAAATCGGCGAGGGCGACCGCAGCGAAATTGCCGAGGCCGTGAATGCCCTGATGGGCTCAAAGCCCGAATCCCGCTTCCGGTTCATTCAGGAGCATGCCGCGTTCGCGAAGGACCTGGATATCTAGATCATTTAGTGGGAGTAACCGCGCCGCTGCGATCTGCGTGCCTGCGTGATCAGCTCAGCCAATCGGCGGAACGTCGTCTTCTGCCCAGAGGACTTTCGCCACGCAAGGCCGACAGTCCGGTACGGAGCGGCGCCCCGGAATGGCACGACGCGAATGCGGCTGTCTTCGTGCACCGAGGGAAGACACAGCTCCGGCAGCAAGGTCACGCCCATGCCGGCTGCAACCAGCTCGATGAGGGTCGCGAGGCTCGTCGCGCCGAGGCTTGCCTGCATTTCCTTATCCGCCGAGTTGCAAGCACTCAGCGCCTGATCGCGCAGACAATGCCCTTCCTCGAGCAGCAACAACCGGTACGGCGCCAAGGAAGCGATGCTGCTGACCCGTGCGCCGATCGTTGCATTTGCCGGCACAGCAAGGAAAAAGCGGTCTCGGAACAGCGGCTGCACTTCGATGCCCGGGCTCGCAATCGGCAATGCGGCAAGCAGAAGGTCGATGCTGCCCTGCTCCAGCTCCTCGAGCAGGCGGTGCGTCTGCGTCTCGCGTACCTGGATTTGAATGGACGGGCTTTTCCTGCTCACTGCCGTGAAAATTACCGGCATCAGGTAAGGCGCGATTGTCGGAATAACGCCCAGCCGGATCGTGCCCGCCGCCTCGATCTGCGAGGCGCTATCCACCAGATCCTGCACCTCGCCGAGAATACGGCGTATTCTGCGTACCACATACTCGCCCTGGGGCGTCAGCGCGATGCCGCCCCGGCTGCGCTCGACGAGAAGCACCCCAAGCTCCCGCTCCAGCTCCTGAATCTGTACTGAAAGCGCAGGCTGCGAGATGGCACAAAGCTCGGCCGCGCGGCCGAAATGCCTGGTACGAGCAAGTGCCTCGAAATAAGCGAGTTGACGCAAGGTGACACGACAGAGCCGAACTGGCTGCATGATAAGATTACCCTATCGAACGATGTAAAAGAGATATTTGCAATTATCGTCCCCGTAGTCCACCTTCGGGCAGACAACTGACAGAGGAGGAAGAGCATGAGCGATCAGAAACGGCCCATTCTGACCACATCAGCCGGCGCGCCCGTCGCCGATAACCAGAACGCCCTGACCGCCGGTCCGCGCGGCCCCCTGCTGCTGCAGGACTACCAGCTCATCGAGAAGCTGGCCCATCAGAACCGCGAGCGCATTCCGGAGCGCGCGGTCCATGCGAAGGGCTGGGGCGCGTACGGCACGCTGACCATTACCGGGGACATCTCGAAGTACACCAAGGCGAAGTGCCTGCAGCCCGGCGCCAAGACCGAGATGATCGCGCGCTTCTCGACCGTTGCCGGCGAGCTTGGCGCGGCCGATGCGGAGCGCGATGTGCGCGGCTTCGCGCTCAAGTTCTACACCGAGGAAGGCAACTGGGATCTCGTCGGCAACAACACGCCGGTCTTCTTCGTCCGCGATCCTTACAAGTTCCCGGATTTCATCCGCACCCAGAAGCGGCATCCGAAGACCAACCTGCGGTCACCGACCGCGATGTGGGATTTCTGGTCACTGTCGCCGGAGAGCCTGCATCAGGTGACGATCCTGATGTCGGATCGCGGCCTGCCGCAGACCGTGCGCCACGTCAACGGCTACGGCTCGCACACATTCTCGTTCATCAGCCCGGACAAAAAGCGCCACTGGGTCAAATTTCACTTCAAGACGCAGCAGGGCCACAAGCACTGGACCAACGCCGAGGCTGCCGCGGTTGTCGGCCGCACCCGCGAGTCGACCCAGTCTGATCTGTTCTCAGCCATCGAGCGCGGCGAACTTCCGCGCTGGAAGATGCAGGTCCAAATCATGCCGGAGGAGGATGCGGACAAGCACTGGTACAATCCGTTCGACCTGACCAAGGTCTGGCCACACGCGGATTACCCGCCCATCGACGTCGGCATACTGGAGCTCAATCGCAATCCGGAGAACTACTTCGCCGAGATCGAGCAGTTGGCGTTCTCGCCGTCGAATATCGTGCCCGGCATCGGCTTCTCGCCCGACAAGATGCTGCTCGGCCGTGTCTTCTCCTATGCTGATGCCCACCGCTACCGGCTCGGCACGCACTACGAGATGCTGCCCGTGAACCGGCCGCGCTGCCCCGTCCATCACTATCACAAGGACGGACCGATGCGGTTTTTCGAGCAGCTGACCGGCAACACGGACGCTTACTACGAGCCGAACTCGTTTGGCGGTGCTGCTCAGGACGAGCGCTTCCGCGAGCCGCCGCTCAAGATCTCGGGCGACGCAGACCGCTTCAATCACCGCGACGGCAATGACGACTATCGCCAGCCGCGTGCACTGTTCGAGCTGTTCGATGAAGGCCAGCGCCAGCGGCTCTTCATGAATATCGCCGAGGCGATGCATGGCGTCCCTGACTTCATCGTCGAGCGCCAGCTCGGTCATTTCGAGAAGGTGCACCCGGACTATGCAGCGGGCGTCAGAAAGGCGATCGGCGAAGTGACGAAGGGCATGGCCGAGAACGCCGCGCGGCAGCAGGCGGCCGAGTAGGCCGTCCTCCACAGTAATGAGACGAAGAGGATGCCGGGCCAAAAGCCCGGCTTCCTTGTTTTTCGGCCAGAAATCTCGAGGTTCAGCAGAAAGGTCGGGTGTGAGGCTTTCCGGTCATAGCGCGCCAAAGGCTGCGATGCTCATAGTACGGACGTCAGGAAACCTCCAGGAGACAACCGCCATGAGCCGCATGTTGGCCGCGCTCGCCGTTGCCCTTTCGCTATCTCTCGCCCCGTCTGGTGTTATCGCCCAGAACGCGAAGGCGCCGGCACAGAAAGCTTCCACGCCGAAGATCCTCAAGGCCGGCAAGGGCGAGAAGGTCTGCCGTTATCGCTTCCCGAGCGGTGAGCAGAGGAGCTGGATCTGTAAGCAGGAGGAGCCTTGCTGCGCCTGGGATCTCATTTCCTATGTGAAGTGCGGGTCGACGATAACCGGCTGCCTGTAGCGCATTCCCAGACCCCAGATCTCAGAGCCAAGGTCGCCGGAAGGCCCATCCCACCGCGTCGGGGAGGGAGGTGTGTGGCGGTGCGGCAGCACAGACCTTCCGGCGAGTCCAACGCCCACGCCGCTTGCGCGGCCGCGAGCTAATGAGTGGCCGGGCGGCGGAGAAGCGGGGTTACCCCACCGCCCGACTCGGGAGCCGGCATTTGCAACCGAACCCCGAGTTTCGACTTGCGAGCCCGCACCGGTGCGCTTCGAGAGCTGCACCTGTGGGGCTCGTCCCGGCCGTCGGTCACGTGGAGGCACACGACAACGCGCCGACAGCTTTTAAACTGCGCCGGACGCATTGCGCATTCTTTGGGGCGCTCCCGACCGGACCCGGCAACCCGATCAGTGAGGTTAATTCCGCCTTCCGAACTTGGGCTTAGCATGGCCAGGCAGGGGCGTAATTGTGGCTCGTCTGATCAACTTGCCTGCAACATACTGAAATGCTTGTGATGCGGCAGCCGGCAGGGGTGTAAACCCGGTCAGTGGAACTGCGGCAGCCCGGTGCCACCCACGTGCAGGGGGCTAGACCACAGGCAGGTAGAGCCATTTCCGTCCCTCAAGCTGGAATCAAGGATTTCGCGCTTGGAAGCAGCCGTGAGCTGAGCCAATTTGTCTGCTGGTGTCGCCAATCCGAAGTTCACGCGGCCATGCGTGGCGAACTTCACGATCATCAGACTGGACCAGAACGCGAGTGGCCTGATGCAGCTTCCGTTTCACACGCTCGACGTCTTCACGGACAGACCTTTCAGCGGCAATCCACTCGCAGTCGTGCTCGATGCCGATCCGCTCACCACGGAGCAGATGCGGTCCATCGCCCGCGAGTTCAACCTGTCCGAAACGGTGTTCGTGCAGAAACCCGCCAACCCGGCGCATACGGCGAAGGTGCGCATCTTCACGCCGGGCGCTGAGCTTCCCTTCGCCGGCCACCCGACCGCCGGGGCCGCAGCTCTGCTAGCCGAGCTGCGGGCTCCCGGCTCAAATGATCATGACGCGATCGTCGTCCTCGAGGAGAAGATCGGCATCGTACGGGTCGGGGTCCGGCTGCGGCGCGGGCAGGCTACCTTCGCCGAGTTCGATACCCCGAAGCTCCCCGAGGAAACGGGCACCATGCCGCCGGATGAGCAACTTGCGGCTGCGCTGAACCTCTTGCCCCGCGAGATCGGCTTTGCCAATCACCGCCCGACTCGCTTCGCTGCCGGCAACGGCTTCGGCTTCGTGCCAGTCGCCTCGCTGAAAGCGATGGCGCGCGCTTCCGTGAACAGCCAACACTGGGCGGCCGCCTTCTCGAGCCAGGGGCTCACCGGTGCCTTCCTCTACTGCCGCGACACGGTGCACACCACGTCCTCGTTCCATGCGCGCATGTTCGCGCCGGAAGTCGGCGTGCCGGAAGACCCTGCTACGGGCTCGGCGGCCGTGATCTTTGCCGGAGTCATCCAGAAGTTCGATGATCTGCCCGACGGGCACCATAAGCGCGTGTTGGAGCAAGGCTTCGAGATGGGGCGCCCGAGCATCATCTCCCTCTCGCTCGAGATCTCTCATGGTCAGCTTCACAACGTGCGAATCGGCGGAAGTGCGGTGCGGGTGTCCGATGGCCGGATTACAATCCCTTGAGTTGCGGAAGAGAACGATGGATCAGACAAAGCTTGCCGCCGCAGCAATCGCACTGCTCAGCATTGCCAGCATTCAGTCATCGCGGGCGCATGCCGAGCAGACCACCTGGTTCGGCACCAGGAGCGAGGATGGAGCGTCGCTGATCTACGGCACGCCGAACAGTGGCTACGGGAAGATCGCGCTCAGTTGCGTAGCCGGACAGGACGACCTGAGCTTCGTCTACGAGCATGAGCCCGTCGGCGCCAAGGACGGCCTGAAAGTGGAGGTGCTGCTCTCCGCCGCTGACTTGGAAGTCGCCATCCCGACAACCGGGACCCGGCTGGAAATGGACGACGTGTTCATCCTGGAGGGCCAGACCAAGCTCGACAATCGTCTGCGCGATCTCCTGACATCGGCCGGAAGCCTGACCGTAACCATTCAGGACGGTGCGGCCGAATATCCGCTCGATGGCGCGGCGAGCGCCGCTCGCGACCTGCTCGAGGTCTGCTCACCGGAGGGCTGAGCGACTGGATCGGATCCCCGCCTCCATCAGATAAAGGCGAGCCCCTCAGGCTCGCCCGAACCCAAGTTTCGACGTTCTGCTACGGAGCGGGATACAGCGCCTATTCCGACCATTCTGAGTCATTTTGACGGTCACAGAGTGCCGGACTCATTGCTGGCATTTGCGGTTGAGCGCAAGACGGCACAGCTCGGCGAGTGGCTCAGGCCGAGAACAATCGGTGAGAGTGGCAGGCCCAAGCAAACAAAATGCGAGCCTACCAATATTCAAGGATCGATCAGTTGCCGGCGACCTTCATCAACTCCGAAGCACATGCGTCGGCGACTTCAGCATTTGGCTCCTTTGTGCCGGGCATCGTAGCCCAGCCTTGTTCCTCGACAAAATCACCACGCTTCCAGGAACTTTCCCCTTTCAGGGCGGCGAGCTGAACTTGTTGCTGCTGCTGTGTGAGGCCCTTGAACTGCGCGACACAAACAGGGGTGAGCGCAGCGATTACGGCTTGCTTCTTTTCCTGGGAAACCATCTGATTTGCGGTCCCAGACGTTACCACCCAACCCGCGGAGAAGCCGATAATGGCAACGGCGGCGGCACCAGCGACAGCACCCCAGACCGCTGGCTTCACCCATTCTGGAATTTGAAAGTTCATGATTTCCTCCCTGTGCTATGTTGTTCCACTGATTTATTCTGACGAATCGTCATGAACTTAATGTACAATGCTTATACCTCAATGCAACCCCGCATTTGTCTGATTTTCTACCATCCGGTTTCTCTGGCCCCTTCAAGCAAAATCGAAACGGGTCTATTGAGTACCGAAATGGCGCCAGTGAATTGTCATTAGCCATTAGCTCGTCTGCATATGAGCAATTAACCCTCACGCGAATGAGCCATTTGGCCGGGAATTCTTTCTCGCAAGCTCAGATCGACAATATGGCAGAGAGCAGGTCTCGCTGGCGTTGAGCGAGATACGCGAGGCGTTTGGTGAAACAGATTGCCTCCGCTCCGGGAAGCCGACCACACTCCTCGCAATCAGGCGAGGCAGGTGCGGGGCGCACATTGCAGCCTCGAAACCCGAAGCATCCTGACGGGCTTGCAATACCCGCCCGCATCCGTTAATCAAGACAGTGTGCTCGCGCCCAGCGCCGGGCACGGTAACCGGATTCGCAGACTGCCGATGCCCACGACCACCAGTGGACCTGCCAGAAAGACGGACGTGGCTGTTGCCGCGCCGGCAGGTGGCTTTCGTCTGCATGCCCTCCTTCGCAATCTCCTCCTTACCAGCCCCTGAGCCTCGACGGTCTCGGGACGATCCGGGACGGGCGCTCAGGGGTATAGTGAACCGAAACCGAGCCTGATATCACTGTCGGCTTCCATGAATGCCGGCTCGCGAAGGAAACTTTAATATGTCCCAATCGACCAACCCCGGCGACCAGGTACTGATCTTCGACACGACGCTGCGCGACGGCGAGCA
>JAEVZQ010000041.1 GCA_023392135.1 Pseudomonadota bacterium
CCCCCTGACCCCCTGAGAGTCGTAGGGCATGCAACATTGGACCCGACGCGACAAGTCCTAACAGTGATGGTTGAATTGCGGTCTCACCACGCAGCAACTGAGAAGCATGAAGTGGGCTCCCGCGGCGGGTGGAAGGCTCACACGTCGAAGAAAACCGTCTCCGCATCTCCCTGCATGCGGATATCGAAGCGGTAGACTACGCCCGCCGGCGACGAGGTGCGCTCGGCGACAAGTGTCATGCGGCGCTCGGGCGGGACCGTGGCGAGGACTGGGTCGCGGGCGTTGGCCGCAGCTTCGTCAGAGAAATAGATGCGCGTGTGGGCGTGGAGCAGCATGCCGCGGGCAAAGACGACGAGGTTGATGTGCGGTGCCTGTTTGTCGTCGACGGGGCCGGGCTTCACCGTGTTGAAGATGAAGCGGCATTCGGGGTCGGTGCCGGTGCCGACGCGGCCGAAGCCCTTGAAGCCGGTGTTCGAGCCGCGCTTATCGAGTGGATGCGCATAGCGGCCCTGGCTGTCCGCCTGCCAGATCTCGATCATGGCGTCCGAGATCGGCTCGCCCGCGCCGTCGAGGAAGCGGCCCTCTATCCGGATACGCTCGCCTTGCGACTCGGTCGTGGCGAGGTCGCCGTCCGCGATGCTGGAGAGCGGATAGCCGTACTGCTTGGGCGTCAGTCCGTAAGCGAAGAAGGGGCCGACCGTCTGCGATGGCGTCTGCTTCAGGGTCATGGTCGTCAGTCCTCCATCGGGGTCTCGTTGCGCCCGCGCAGGACGATGTCGAACTCGTAGCCGAGCGCAAATCCGGGCTGGGTTATGTCGATGGAGAAGCGGGAGACGAGGCGCTCACGGGCGCCGGCGGGCACGCCCTGATAGATCGGGTCGAGGTCGAGCAGCGGATCGCCGGGAAAGTACATCTGCGTGACGAGCCTCGTGGCCAGGCTCGGGCCGAACAGCGAGAAGTGGATGTGGTTCGGCCGCCAAGCGTTGTGGTGGTTGCCCCATGGATAAGCGCCGGGTTTGATCGTCATGAACCTGTAACGGCCTTCAGCATCGGTGACGCAGCGGCCGCCGCCGAAGAAGTTGGGATCGAGCGGTGCGTCGTGCTGGTCGACCTTATGGATGTAACGGCCGGCGGCATTGGCCTGCCAGACCTCGACCAATGTATGCGGCACCGGTCGGCCGTCCTCATCGAGCACACGGCCGGTGACGATGATCCGCTCGCCCTGGGGTTCGCCGGTGCGGCGCCCGTTGCGCGTGAGATCGTTGTCGAGCGCGCCGAGGCTGTCGTGGCCGTAAACGGGACCGGTCAGCTCGGAAAGTGACTGCTTGATGGGGATCAGCGGCTTCGTTGGCCCGCGGAGGGCTGTCGACTTGTAGCCCGGATCGAGGTAGCCGGGCTGGCTCGACCAGTCGCGCGGTTTGTAGGTGAGCGTCACTGTCTCCTCCCGTCCATCTCCGGCGCCATTGATCTGCTTTCGCGCCCTTTCGTGGAAGATCAATTCTAATCCCGCAGGGCCGCTCCGCAATCAGCGAGTCTGGGTCGCGAGGATGTGGACGGCGAACAAGCCGAACACGCCGGCGAAGGTCCAGTCGATGGCGCGCAGCACACCACGACGACCCTTCAGGAATGCGAGCAGCCTTTCGGCGCCGAGAATCATCAGGGTCGCAAAATGCAGCGAGAAGAGCACGTAATACACGCCGAGGAATACCAGCTTCGCCGCGGCGTCGGGATCGCCCGCGCGCACGAACTGCGGCAGGAACGTCACGAAGAACAGCACGACCTTGGGATTCGTAAGGTTCACCCCGGCGCCGAGCAGCAGTGTCCGGACGAACGGCTCGCGAACGGCCCCTTGCGCCTTCAGGTTCAAGGCCGAGCCGGAGCGGACGGCATCGATGGCAAGCCACAGCAGGTAGCCCGCGCCGACCAGCTTTACCGCCATGAACGCGGTCGCCGAGGCGGCGAGCAGCGCGGAGAGCCCAATGGCTGCCAGCAGGGTGTGGACGAGACAACCGAGGTTCGCACCCAGCATGGCCGCTGTTCCGGCCCGCCGCCCGCCCGAGAGCGTCTTGGCGAGAAACAGGCTCATGTCCGGTCCGGGCGTCAGGAACAGGACGGCGCAGGCAACGGTATAGGCGAGCAGCGTTGGGGTGTCGGGCAGGAACGACATCTGGGGGTGCTCTATGCAACGATTTCTGCCGACTGCGTGCCCGCAATTAACTCGGGCTTTAAAAAATGCCGTCTACCTTATGGTCACAGTAGCGTAAAAGCGTTTGTGGCCGTTCATGTTGATCGATGCGCTCGAGGCGAGCAAGTCAAATTCCCTGCTGAGCCAGTACTCGGCGATGCTCGGCACGGCCGTCCTGAGGCAGCGAGCCCTGGGCGCGGAGCGGGCAGCTCGCATCGAGACGGAGCTTGCGAACCGGATCAAGTCCGAGTTCGTCGCCAACATGAGCCATGAGCTGCGGACGCCGCTCAACACCATCATCGGCTTTTCCAAGCTGCTCTCGGAGCATCACCAGCGCCGGCTCAAGGACGAGGACATCGTCGACTATGCAAGCCTCATTCGCGATGCGGCCGGGCATCTGCTGTCGATCATCAACGACATTCTCGACATCTCGAAGATCCAGAGCGGCAAGTACACGCTGGACAGCCAGGAGCTCAGTCTGGGCGAGGTGGTGCAGGCGATGATGCCGGGGTTGCAGCTCGCCGCACAGGAAGCCGGCGTGCAGCTCGATTGCCGGATAGACCCCTCGCTGCAACCGATCCGCGGCGACGCGGTGAAGATCCGCCGGATCATCTCAAATCTTCTCAGCAACGCGATTAAGTTCACGCGGGAGGGCGGCCGCGTCATGGTCGAGGCCGTTCGCCTCTCTGACGGTGGAGCGCTGCTGCTGGTGCGCGATACGGGCGTGGGGATGAGCGAGGACGAAATCCGTATCGCGCTCATGCCCTTCGGCCAGGTCGACGGGACCCGGTCGCGCTGGCGGGAAGGGACCGGCCTGGGCTTGCCGATTGCCCGGGCACTCGTGGAGCTGCACGGAGGCCGGCTCGAAATCCGCAGCGTGAAGGAAAAGGGCACCGAAGTGGCGGTGAGATTGCCGTCCAGGCATCAGGTTTCCATCGCCGAAGCGCGAGAGGCCGTGCTCGGCGGAAGAATGTAAGCAGGATCGAGGGGCGCCATGCAGTTGGGTACAACCGACCGGAACCGGGACATCTGGATGAAGGACCCGTCGATCGGACGCATCGTGTCCGTCAACGGCTCGAAGGCGGTCGTGCTGCTGGATTCGGCACAAGATCCGACCCGCCGGGGCCCCGAGCATCGCCCGGAAATGGGCACGCTGCTCGTCGTGGAGCAGACGAACACATCGGTCCTGGCCATCGTCTCGGCGCTGAGCGTGCCCGTGCCCGCGCAACGGGAGGGGGATGCCGAGTTGTGGATCGCGGAGCTCGGCCTCGTCGGTGAGCTATGGAAAGATGCAAGCGGCAACCCGGCTTCGTTCAACAGGGGCGTCACCATCTACCCCGCGCTGGGCGACCGCGTCCGCGTGGCCTCCCGCGCCGAGCTGGAGATGGCGTTCTGCGGCGATCATGACACGACGGTCCGCGTCGGCTCGCTGCGGCAGGATTCCGACATTGCCGCCATGGTCAAGGTCGATGACCTCCTCGGCAAGCACTTCGCCATACTCGGCACGACGGGCACCGGTAAATCCTGCACGACGGCCTTGATCCTGCGCGGCATTCTGCAGAAGAACCCGGCGGCACATATCGTCCTTCTCGATCCGCACAACGAATACGCGACCGCTTTCACCGAATGGGCCGAGGTGCTCTCGCC
>JAEVZQ010000159.1 GCA_023392135.1 Pseudomonadota bacterium
GTCCTTGGCGACCAGGGTCATGACCACTTTCATGCCGGCATAGGGATGTGCGCCGAGCTGATGGAAGCGCGACGCCTCCGAATCTTTCGCGTTCTGGCGCGGCAAGCGCAGATTCAGCACCGGCGGGCGCTCCAGCGGTGAGCGAGGCCCCTGTAGAACGTCCTTGCGCGCCCAGCTAGTGCGCGGATCGCCTGCCTCCGTACGGGGGCGTGCGAAACGCGCCTCGGCCGAGGCCACGCCATAGTCGTCCTCGACCTTGTAGAAGAGCTTCATTCCGCCACGGATCGTCCGCTCGGGCTCCTTGGTCAGAACGATGCGCGGCGCCTGGTCCGGCGTGACCTGGAAGCTCCAGGCGGCAATCTCGCTTCCGCTACCAAGCACGCGTACGGTGCCCGATTTGCGAAGCTCGGTGCGCACCTCCGAAATATCTCCAGCTTTCTGCGGTGCCTGCCCTTCTATGATCTGGGGCTGCTCGGCCCCGGGCTCGCCCAATTCGAGCGCGAGCTGGCCGGCGCCGCTGGCGCGAATGATGAGCAGGCTCTTGTCGGGTATCTCGATCGGCTTGGCCTGCGACTGGGCGGGATGCGGGGCCCCGCTGCCACCGTCTGCGAGCAGGACAGGTGGCTTGCCGGTGTAGGCTGGCGGCGTCACCCACGCATCGAGCCGCGCATTGGCGAGCTGCAGGTCAGGGCCGAACCGGAACGCGGCGAACAGCCGGTCCTTGGCGCTGTCGCCGACGAGGCCCAGCAGCAGCACGACGCCAAGCACCAGCAGAGCGCGGATCGCGAACGGATCGCTGCGGTCGGTCCGCGGTTGTGGCGGGCCGACGCGAAGGCGCGCCAACAGGGCGGCCAAACGGGCCTTGTGTGCCTGCCAGATTCGCTCTGTCGCCGAATCGCCGCTCGTTGCCGTCAGCGTGTCCTCGTAGGACGAGGCCGGCCGGTGCGCTATGCCGGAGCGGCGCTCGATCCGGCGGATGGCCTCCTCCCGTGTTGGCCAGTGCACCCGCGAGGCAAAGACAAGGGCGGCAACGAGCGCGAGACCGAATGCGACCAGAACGATCTCGTGCGCGATCGGGGGAAGCCAAAGCCAGCGGCCGGCGAACGAAACCAGCACGAATAGACCGAGCACGCCGATGACGAGCCAGAGCCGTGGCCATAGCTGCTCGAAGAACAGGGCCAGTCGGCTCAGGCGGACCTTGCGGCTGAAGGCACGCCCTTCGGCGGAGAGTGTCTGCTGGTCTTTGGCCATACTCTGCTAACCTAGCACACATCCTCTGCGTGCATCAGGGAAATACGCGAACCATCCGCTGCTAACACCCGGACCGGCGCCAGGTTGCAGGGTGCGGGGCAAAAAGCGGCTGCACGAGGGCAGGGCGGTTCAAACCCCGGTGAGCCAGTCCGGCAGCCGGTCGAGGTTGATCAGCTCCTCATAGGTCGGGCGCGGGCGCACGACGGCGTAGTCGTCCCCATGCACCAGCACCTCGGGCACCAGGAGCCGCGAATTGTAGGTCGAGGACATCACGGCGCCGTAGGCGCCTGCGGTCATGACGGCAATCAGATCGCCCGGCTCGAGCGGCGGAAGATTTCGGCCTAGTGCGAGGTAATCGCCCGTCTCGCACACCGGACCGACAACGTCCTGCTCCTGGCGTTCGAGCTCGAGCTTGGCCTCCCGCACCGGCCAGATGTCGTGGTAGGCCTCGTAGAGCGTCGGCCGGATGAGGTCGTTCATGGCGGCGTCGACGATGGTGAATGTCTTGGCCGCCCCGCGCTTGGTGTAGATGACCCTCGAGACCAGCACGCCGGCGTTGCCCGCGATCATGCGGCCGGGCTCCAAAATGAGCTTCAGGCCGAGGTCACCCAGGGCGGCCTTCACGGTTGCGGCATACTCGTCGGGATGCGGCGGCACGTCGTTGCTGCCGCGATAGGGCACGCCGAGCCCGCCGCCCAGATCGAGGTGCTCCAGCTCGTGGCCCTCCCGGCGCAGGCCTGTGACCAGCTCCCGCATAAGCCGGAAGGCGTCGCGAAACGGCATCAGGTCTGTGATCTGGCTGCCGATATGCATGTGAATGCCGGAAATCCTGATCGCCGGCAGTCGCGTTGCCTGGGCGTAGAGCCGCGGTGCGTCGAGGAACGGGATGCCGAACTTGTTCTCCGACTTGCCCGTCGAGATCTTTGCGTGCGTGCGGGCGTCGACGTCCGGGTTCACACGGATTGCGATACGCGCCGTCTTGCGCTGCCGGGAGGCGACCTCGCTCAGAAGCTCCAGCTCCGGCTCGCTCTCGACATTGAAGCCAAGCACGCCCTCGCTGACGGCATAGGCCAGCTCGTCGCGCGTCTTCCCGACACCCGCAAATATGATCTTGTCCGCAGGCACGCCTGCGGCGCGCGCCCGGCGCAGCTCGCCCTCGGAGACGACGTCCATGCCGGCCCCCAGCCGTGCCATCGTGCGCAGGACAGCCTGATTGGAGTTCGCCTTTACCGCGAAGCAAACGAGGTGATCGGTGCCTGCGAACGCCTCGGACAGCACGCGATAGTGCCGCTCCAGGGTAGCGGTCGAGTAGCAATAGAACGGTGTGCCGACCTCGTCGGCGAGCCGTGCCAGGCTGACGCCTTCCGCGTGCAATACTCCGGCACGATAGGTGAAGTGATGCATGGAGATCCGGGTGCTGTCGGCAAGCCGCCACGGCCTGCCGCCTTCGCTATGCGCTGGCCTCTATGCCATCGTCAAGTGACGGCAGCGCGCGGGGTGTCGCGGTTCGGAAGTGGCGAGGACGATTGCTGTTTCGACGTGGAATTTGTCGCGACATCACCTTGCCTTACCTTGCCTTTGCGCGCCGGCGCGGGCGCCCATAGTCTTGAATGATGTAGCGGTGCAGCGTCTCCAGGGTGGCCCGCTCCTCGCTCATGACCCAGCCGCGTACGGAGATGCCGGCCTGATGCACCGTATCCGGATCACCGGAGACGAGCGGGTGCCACCAGGCGAGATCGCCGCCATTGGCGAGCACTCGGTAGGCGCACGTGTCCGGGAGCCAGCTCAGTGTGCGTGCTTTCTCAGGGGTAAGCGAGACGCAATCAGGAACGTGGCTTTGCCGGTCGGGGTAGCTCGAGCACCGGCACGTGCCCAGATCGAGCAGCCGGCAGGCGAGCCGGGTACGGTAAATTTCGCCCGTGTCCTCGTCCTCGAGCTTCAGCAAACAGCAGCGCGCGCACCCGTCGCAGAGCGACTCCCACTCCGCCTCGCTCATTTGTTCGAGCGTTTTCTGCTTCCAGAAAGGCTTTTCTGCGTTATTCACTCGCCCCTCTCGCGTTCGATCGTGGCCCGATGGTAAGATGGCGGCGACCCCACGCGGGCATTTACCCCCTCAGTCACGGCGAAAAAAGGCATTCGACGTGTTCGACTGGTTCTTCAAGCAGCGCGGCCGCGATCGGCTCATCAACTGGCTGGGTCTGGATGCCTGGATCGACTCCACACTGGCGGAGACCTGGGAACGGATCAAGGACGGCTATGACGCAGCCTCGAGCTTCTTTGCCCGCTTTCGCCTCACGGGATGGCGGCGGCTGCTGAACGAGGCCGCGTGCGAGGGACTCACGATGGCTACGGGCGGCCTCATCGTGATGTACGGACTGGCCCTTCCGGCCTTCATGGAGGTGGAGGACGGGAAGTGGCTGTCAACGGGCCAGTACAGCGTCAAGTTCCTCGACACGAGCGGCAACGAGATCGGCAAGCGGGGCATCAATCTCGATGACGCCGTTCCGCTCGAGGAAATCCCCGACATCATGATCAAGGCGACGCTGGCGACCGAGGACAGGCGCTTCTATGATCACTTCGGCGTCGATGTTCTCGGGACGTTTCGAGCATTCGTCGAAAACCTGCGCGCCAATGATGTCGTGCAGGGCGGATCGACGCTCACCCAGCAGCTTGCCAAGAACCTGTTCCTGTCGTCGGAGAGATCTCTCAGCCGGAAGATAAAGGAGGCGTTTCTCGCGCTCTGGCTCGAGTCGCGATTGAGCAAGGATGACATCCTGAAGCTCTATCTCGACCGCTCCTACATGGGCGGCGGCGCATTCGGAGTCGAGGCGGCGGCCCAGTTCTACTTCGGCAAGTCGATCCGGAACATCAACCTGTCCGAAGCCGCCATGCTGGCCGGACTTTTCAAGGCGCCGACCAAGTATGCACCGCATGTCGACCTCGCGGCCGCGCGTGCGCGCGCCAACGTCGTGCTCAATAATCTGGTCGAGGCGGGCTATTACACCTCGGGGCAGGTGCATCACGCGCGTCTCAACCCGGCGCGCGTCGTCGAGACGCGCCAGGCCGACAGCCCCGACTGGTTTCTCGACTATGCTTTCGAGGAAGTCCAGCGCCTCATGGCCGGCAAAGGGCACTTCAACCTGACTGCGCGGACGACGGTCGACCTGACGCTCCAGGAGGCGGCCGACAAGGCGCTGGTTTCCGCCCTGCAGCAGCGGGGCCGGTATGTGCGGGCGGACGCAGGAGCGCTCGTTGTCACGGAAACTGACGGCGCCGTGCGCGCGCTGGTCGGCGGGCCTGATTACGGCGACAGCCAGTTCAACAGGGCGACAAAGGCGCGGCGCCAGCCCGGCTCCTCGTTCAAGATCTATGTCTACGCGACAGCGCTCGAGAACGGTTACAAGCCGACCACGACGGTTCGCGATGCATCCCGCTCCTGCGGAAACTGGCATCCTCAAAACTATAGCGGCAGCCATGGCAGCGGCGCGCGCATGCCGCTGTGGCTCGCGCTTGCCAAGTCGCTCAATACGGTCGCTGCAGAGCTGTCGTTCGCGGTCGGCCGCGAGAAGGTGATCGAGATGACGCAGCGCCTCGGCATCGAGGGCGTGAAGAAGTCCTGCTCGATGGCTCTCGGCGACACGGGCATCACC
>JAEVZQ010000181.1 GCA_023392135.1 Pseudomonadota bacterium
TCATACGGCTGCTGCCGCATCAAATTCCACCGGAGCCCGCGGTCCGGGATGTGTTTGCGCTGCTCGCCCACCATATCGATCCGGGCGAGATCGCGGATGTGATCGACCAGCTCCCGGCAGAACTCAAGGAGCTGTGGCCGCAATCGGCCCGCACCTTCCGTGCTCGTACTGGCTGATGTCGCCGGGAAAAAGATCACTGCACCCGCTCTCTCATTGCTGATTTCCATGCTCGTGCCGGCCATTCGGCCAGTATCGCGCCCATTCCCAAGCTCGCCCGCCCAGCTCTCATCGACCTCACCCTTTGAGCTCGATTTCTACGAAAGCGTACTCGCCATCGCTGGCGTTGATGACGTTGTGATGGACTCCCGCCTTTCGGAAATAGGAAACGCCGCGCTTCAGATCAGCGTAGGTCTCCTCGCCCTCCGGGGAAACCAGCTTCAGCCGTCCATCGGCCGACGGCACGACGACGTAATCCATCTCGTGCACATGGAAGCCCGTCTCCGCGCCGGGCGCAAACCGCCATTCGGTGACACGGACCCGGTCGTTGTCCACCTGTACCGTCGGGACAGCCTGGGCTGCCGTCATTTCAGGTCCTCCGGGAAGAACTTGAAGACCGACCGCAGCGGATTGGGCGCTGCCTGCCCAAGCCCGCAGATCGAGGCGTCGGCCATGACCTGTGCGAGATCGTCGAGCACCTCCTTGCTCCAGCTCGGCCCGGACATCAGCATCACCGCCTTTTCCGTGCCGTTGCGGCAGGGCGTGCATTGCCCGCAGCTCTCATCCTCGAAGAACTTCATCAGATTGAGCGCGACCGCTTTCATGTCGTCCTTGTCGGAAAGGATGACCACCGCGTGGCTGCCGACGAAGCAGCCGTATTTCTCGAGCTGTCCGAAATCGAGCGGAATGTCGGCCATCGATGCGGGAAGGATACCGCCCGAGGCGCCGCCAGGCAGGTAGCCTTTGAACGTGTGCCCTTCCGCCATGCCACCGCAGAGTTCGATCAGATCGTGGGCGGTCGAGCCGGCGGGGGCGAGCACCACGCCGGAATTTCGCACCCGCCCGGAAACGGAGTAGGAGCGGAAACCCTTGGCGCCGTTCTTGCCCTGCGAGCCGAACCAGTCGGCGCCTTTAGCGAGAATTTCCGGCACCCAGTAAAGCGTCTCGACGTTGTTGACGAGCGTCGGCCGACCGAACACGCCGACTTGGGCAACGTAAGGTGGCCGATGCCGCGGCAGGCCGCGCTTGCCCTCGATCGACTCGATCATCGCGCTTTCTTCGCCACAGATGTAGGCGCCCGCACCGCGGCGGATGTGCACCTTCGTGTGGCGTGTCAGGCCCGCGGCTTCGAGCTTGGGCAGTTCGCGACGCAGGATCTCCAGCAGCGCCGGGTACTCGTCGCGCATGTAGATAAAGACCTCGGCGGCCTCCACGGCCCATGCGCCGATCAGCATGCCTTCGAGGAACTGATGCGGCCGGCGCTCGAGATAATGCCGGTCCTTGAACGTCCCCGGCTCGCCCTCGTCGCCGTTGACGGCCATGAGCCGGGGCGCCTTCTCGGCGCGCACGAGACCCCACTTGCGCCCCGTCGGGAAACCTGCGCCGCCGAGGCCGCGCAAGCCGCCGTCCGACAGCGCCGTGATCACGTCCTCGACCTTGCGCGCGCCGGACAGACAGGACGCCAGGATCTTGTATCCACCGTCCTCCCTGTAGGCTTCGAAGTCCTGGTATGACGGAATATCCGGATGCGTGTCGCCTGCGGCCAGCAAGGCGCGAACCTTGTCCACGGTGGCATGGTCGACGTGCTTGTGACCCACCTCGAGCGCCGGAGCCGTATGGCACGAGCCGATGCACGGCGCCCGCACGACGCGCACGCCGGGCGAGGCATCCTGTTGAAGCGCCTGCAACAAAGACTCGGCGCCCGCCAGCATGCACGAAAGGCTGTCGCAAACCCGGATCGTCACCGCGGGCGGCCGCGCCTCACCGTCGTTGACCACGTCAAAGTGCGCGTAGAAAGTCGCGACCTCGTACACCTCCGCCATGGGTATACGCATCAGCTCGGCGAGGCCGTGCAGGTGGTCAGCGGGCAGACAATGCTCCGCATCCTGAATCTTGTGCAGGTATTCGATCAGTAGAGCGCGCTCGTAAGGACCCGGGCCGATCAGCCGCCGCACGGCCTCGACCTCCTCCTGGCGCAGCACGCGGCCTTTCGGGAATAGCGGCGCCTTGCGCCGACCGGAGCCGGGATGGTTCCGTCGGCCGCTGCCTTCACCGCTGCGCCGCCCCGAGTTGCTCATATCGTTCATGGTTCAGCCCACCAAAGCTTGCCGCATCGTCTCGCCCACAAGGTCGGCCCGCGGTGCAATCATCACGCCAGCCTCCCGCAATGCTTCCATCTTGGCCTCGGCACTTCCCGCCTGGCCAGCCGCGAGCGCGCCCGCGTGCCCCATCCGCTGCTGTGCCGGCGCATGTCTGCCGACCACGAGTGCTACAACCGGCTTATCGGGCTCGAGATCTTTGATCAATGAGGCCGCCTCCTCCTCGTCGTTTCCGCCGATCTCGCCGATCAGGATGATACCCTCGGTGGCGGGATCGTCGAGGAAAAGCCGAACGCTGTCTGCGAGCCCGATGCCATGCACCGGGTCTCCACCGACGCCGATCGTGGTCGATTGGCCGAGCCCCGCGGCGGTCGTCTGCGCCACGACCTCGCTGGTCAGAGAGGCCGAGCGCGATGCGATGCCGACAGGGCCGCGGCGGGCATTGATGGTCGCCATCACGCCGAGCTGGGTCTCGCCGGGCACGAGAACGCCCTGCGAGTTCGGACCCACGAGCCGCGTGCAGGAGCCCGCCAGCTTCTGGCGAACGCGGATCATGTCCATCACGGGCACGCGCTCGGTGACACAGATGACGAGCTCGATGCCGGCATCAATGGCCTCGATCATCGCATCGGCGGCATTGGGCGGTGGGACGAAAACGAGGCTTGCGGTTGCGCCCGTTTCGGCGACCGCTTCGGCCACCGTGTCGAACACCGGCACATCGAGATGATGCCGCCCACCTCTGCCGGGGGTGACACCCGCGACGAGCCGCGTGCCGTACGCCACCATGCGTGCAACGTGATAGGTCGCTGCCCGGCCCGTCAGCCCCTGGCAGATGACACGCGTATCTCTGTCCGCGAGGACCGCCATCACGCCGCCTTCCGGGTTGCGAGTTGCACGGCCGTATTTGCTGCTTCCCACATGTCGCCCGTCTCTATGACAGGAACACCATAGCTTCTGAAGCGGCTCGCGGCGAATTCGGCATTGTTGCCGGCAAGCCGCATGACGATAGGTGCCGGGCAGGCCCTCCGGCGAACGGCAATGCCTATCCCGTCCGCGATCGTATCGCAGCGCTGCATGCCGCCGCCGTGCACGTTGACGAGCACGGCCCGGACGCGCGGATTGGCCGCGATCAGCTCGAAGGCATAAGCGATGTCGAGGGTCGAAGCCGTGGTGCGGATATCCATGAAGTTTGCCGGCCGGCCGCCTGCCGCGTGCAGAAGATCGAGCGTCGTCAGCGCCAGACCGGCCCCGTTGACGACCAGACCGATATCGCCGTCGAGCCGCATGTAATTGATCTGATGAAGGTCCGCTGCCAAGGCGACAGGATCGCCGTGCTCCGCCTCACTCACCTCGCGTAGGGCAACGAGATCAGGATGGCGAAAGAGTGCGCTGTCGTCCACGTTCACTTTGGCATCGAGGGCGACGAGCTCGCCCGAAGGAGTAAGGACGAGAGGGCTCACTTCGACCAGCATGGCATCGAGCGCCACCGCCGCTTCCGCAATTTGCGACATCCGCTTCGCCAGCAGCGACACTAGCGACGGCTCGACCCGAAGGGCCAATGCGGCCTCCTCGAAATCTCCCTTGACACCCTGTTCGGACAATTCGAGGCGAACAGTGCTGCCGGCATTCGGGTCGGCATCGCGGTCCCGCGCGACGAGGATCAGCGCGCCGGCACTCCGGTCGACCAGGACGGCGACGTAGAAATTGCGGGCGAAGGCGACAGCCTCCTCGACATAAACCCAGCGCACCTGCTGACCGGCGGGCCCCGTTTGGGATGTGACGAGCGGCGAGCCGATCAGCTCCGCTGCCGCTTTTCCGGCTTCATCGGAGCCCGATGTAAAACGAATGCCGCCATTCGCGGCACGATCACCTGCATGCACCTGCGCCTTGACCACGCATTGCTCCAGCCCCAAGCGACGCGCCACGGACATAGCCTCTGCCGGGCTCGCTGCTATCCGCCCGCGCGGGATGGGCACGCCGAATTGCGTCAGAAGCTCCTTGGCTTGGAATTCGTGCAGGTTCATGGGACGCTCCTCCTGCAGCCCCCTGGCCCGTCGAACCGGCCATTTCTGGCCGTTTCCGCTTCTTGATCTTCCGCGTCGGGTGGCGGTGAACTGCAGCACTCTTGACGGCGCCCAGCGTTTCAGTCCGCTCCCGCAATCCAGTGTAGCCGAACAACACCGACAATCTGGCATACCAAATACCATATGCCAATTGCGCGTCACTGTCGAGCATGCGACCATCAATCTGCAGACGGGACACGTTGCTCAGTTTTGAATGCGGGTGCTGCTTCTGGCGCACACCTCGGCGGCCGAGCAGATGTCGTCCGGGAGAGGGCTGCGATCCCCGATCGCACGCGAGTACGGGATGACAGTGCGTTCTTGAAAGAGCTGGCGCGAGGGAAGGTCTGCGCCACAGGAGAATGGGATGGAATTGCTAGTTGCGGCAGCCGCGTTCGGGGACCAATTCACCAGCTATGTTCAGGAACTGCTCGGGATCGACGCGACCATCATCGTAAACATCCTGCGCATCGTCGGCATCGACATCGTCCTTGCCGGTGACAATGCCGTTGTCATTGCGCTCGCGTGCCGATCTCTCCCGCCGCGACAGCGAATGGCCGGCATCATTCTGGGCGCCGGCGTTGCGGTGCTGCTGCGCATCTTTTTCACTATCCTGATTCAATTCCTTCTCGAGGTGCAGTGGCTGAAGTTGATCGGCGGCTGTCTTCTGTTCTGGATCGCCGTCAAGCTGCTCACGTCCGAAGAAGGCCAGGAAGGCAGCGTAAAGAGCGGGACCAGCCTGTTCGAGGCCGTTCGCATCGTCGCGATTGCTGATCTCGTGATGAGTCTGGACAATATGCTTGCGATTGCGGCCGCGGCCGGCGGCAATACGTATCTCATAATTTTCGGCTTGGCTCTCAGCATTCCCCTGGTCGTTGCCGGCTCGACGCTCATCATGACCCTGCTGACCCGTTTTCCGATTCTTGTATGGGGTGGTGCGGCGCTGCTCGGCTGGATCGCCGGCGAGTTGATCGCGACGGAGCCCGTCCTGCGTCCCTTCTTCGACAGTCTTGCGCAGAGCCTGCACACGACACCGAAGGCCATCGCGCGTGCCATGGAGGTGATTGGCGCACTGGCAGTCATTCTGACTGGCTGGCTGATCGCACAGCGCGCCGGCCGAAAAGTCGGCCACAGCTGAGTCCGGCTCCAGTCTGACTTGGCGGCTCGATTCCGAGCACTGCGCTCGGGGTCAGGTGCGGGTGCGATCAGATCGCTCGCCTGATGTCTATTTAGAAGCAGGTAGCGGCAGGCACTCGCTTCACCTCTCCCGGAGTTAGAGGGCGGTCCGAAGGGCCGGGCACCACACCAGCGATCGTCGGACCCCATCATCCCAACCCTCTCCGCATTGATGAAAAGGAGTTCGGGCGCGAGCTTTGGTTCGCTTCAACCTAAACCGGAAAACTCTAAGACACCACGACGTCGATCCGAGCCCCTCGGTCCTTGATTGCCGACCGGACCAGTGCGGGCACGAGGACATCCGATCTGGCTTCAGCGCCTCCTGTCAAGGCCGAAAGCGGCGCCGCGCAGCGCAGGCCTTTGGCGACACACGAGTTGCGCAAAGTTGACAGCGCGCCCGTTCTGCGTAGGCAAATACGGGAAGCCATGCCGCCTCCCGTCTCAGCCTTTTCATCGGACCCTCCCAAGTGCAGTCCGGTGCCAAACCGCAACACCGAAGAGCATCGGAAGCTATAATCAATAGCCGAAGAAATTCTCGACCGGCCCCTTCGGCAGAGGCACGAGAAACCAGATCTCAAAGAGGACAAAGAGGGCAAGCGGAATAGAGACACCAACCAAAACCGATCTGACGATCGACTCACGCCCCAGTATCAGCATGAACGCGGTGATGAAAATCGCAGCCGCCACATAAAGCCCGAGGAGCTGGATCACCCAAACGAAAGCCAAGGTGGGGATCAAGACCGCGAGGACGCGCATCAAGGCCGGTTTAGAAACAAACGACTCACTACCCGCGCCGCCACGCGCGAGCAGGGCGCGTAGCAAATTCATCACGCTGGAGAATGCCATGATGGCCGCAATATAAAATGGAAAGTACCCTGATGCCGGCCCCTCGTTTTCCCGCCAATCGAACCCGAGCCGCGCACTGTCGTAGATGACGATCGCGCTCAGCAGGATAAGGAACAGCGCAGCGACGATGTCCATTGTCCTGTTGGAGACGACGCTCACCTCGTCGCCGGAACTGTCATTGCCGTGCATCGCCGTATTCCTTGGAGAACGATCGAGGAGCAAAAGACAGACCGGAAAATCCGGTCTCGGAAAATTCGGTCTGCCTCAGGTTGTTACTTGCCAGCAGCGAGGAAGCCCGCTTCCTTCATAAGGTCGTAGTGGACCTTCTCGGCATTCTCGACCCACTTCTTGAACTCGTCGCCACTCATGAATGTCTGGTTGAACGCGCCATTATTCATGAAGGTCTTCCAGTCTTCGGTTTCCCTGATCTTCTGGAAGAGATCGACGTAGAATTTAACCTGGTCCTCGGTAACGCCGCCCGGCATGAAAATGCCGCGCAGCATGTGGTACTCCACCGGCAGGCCAGCTTCCATGCAGGTCGGGATATCGCTCCACGCCTTGTCGCTCGTCACCTTTTCGGTATAGGTCGACCGCTTGCTGTCGAAGATGCAGAGCGGTTTGAGCGCGCCCGACTTCCAGTGCTGAACGGCCTCGATCGGATTGTTGACCGACGAGTTGATGTGCTTACCCACGAGCTGGACAGCGACCTTGCCGCCGCCCTGGAACGGTATGTAGGTGAACTTCTTACCGCCGGTCTCCCGTTCGATGGCGACCGTGATAATCTGATCCTCCTGCTTGGAGCCCGTACCACCCATCTTGAACTGCTTGTCGGCACCGGCCTTTACGGCCTCGGCGTATTCTTTCGCCGTATTATACGGAGCGTCCGCAGGCACCCACAGGACGAACTGGTCCAGCGCCAGCATGGCAACTGGCGTCATGTCCTTCCAGCTGAAGGGGGTTCCAGTGCTCAACGGTGTGGTGAACAGGTTCGAAAGAGTAATGATGATCTTATGTGGGTCACCCTTGCTGTTCTTGACCTCGAGGAAGCCTTCCGCACCGGCGCCGCCCGACTTGTTGATCACCACGATGGGCTGATCCATCAGCTTGTGCTTGCTGACGACGCCCTGGATGAACCTTGCCATCTGGTCGGCACCGCCACCCGTTCCCGCAGGAATGATGAAGGTGACGGCCTTGGTCGGCTCCCATGCAGCGGCCGGCGGTGCAGTCATGGCGAGCACGGCTGCCAAACTACTTGCAACCGTTGTCAGCGCTTTATTCAGCTTGCGCATTCTCCAGCTCCTTTTTCGTTTCCTCAAAATCTTTTCTGATTGTTTTTGGAACCCTCGAGTGGTCCGTTCTTCAAGGTTCGCTCAGCACCTTGTCCCGCATTTGTCATGCGGCCTGCGGCTTTGGCTTCGCGTAGGCGATCAACATCCTGATCCCTGGCCAGAACAGCAAGATAAGGCCCAGCGTCATGATGCCGCCGACAAGCCAGTTCGAAAAGAATATCGCCATATCTCCCTGGCTCAGAAGCATGGCC
Source organism: Pseudomonadota bacterium (assembly GCA_023392135.1). Taxonomy (GTDB): domain Bacteria; phylum Pseudomonadota; class Alphaproteobacteria; order Rhizobiales; family Hyphomicrobiaceae; genus ZC4RG25. Next base: position 7,938 of record JAEVZQ010000181.1, read on the forward strand.
TGCCGGAACGATCCCTCAGCCATATCCCCAAGCACCAGCGCCAGAACCAGCGGCGGCAGCGGATAGCCGAGCTTGACGAAAACGTACCCTGCCACACCGAACACCACCATCATCCAGACGTCGAATATGGAGTTGTTCACCGTGTAGGCGCCCACCGCGCAGATCACGAGGATCACCGGCGCAATGATCGAGAAGGGGATTCGCAAAATTGCGGCGAACAGCGGCACACACGTCAGGATGATCATGAGCCCGACGACGTTGCCGAGATACATGGAGGCGATCAACCCCCACACGAAGTCCGGTTGCTCGACGAACAGCATCGGCCCGGGTTGGAGGCCCCAGATCATGAGGCCACCGAGAAGCACGGCCGCCGTCGGCGAGCCAGGGATGCCCAGTGTCAACATCGGAAGAAGTGCGCTCGTGCCAGCAGCATGAGCCGCGGTTTCTGGCGCGACGACTCCTTCTATTTCGCCCTTTCCGAAATTCTTCCCATTCTTCGAGAACTGTTTGGCGAGTCCGTAGCTCATGAACGACGCAGGCGTCGCGCCACCTGGGGTAATTCCCATCCAGCAGCCGATGATGCAGCTGCGCAAGAATGTGAACCAGAACTTCGGGAGCTGCTTCCACGTCTGCAGGACGGCGTCCATCCGAATCTTGGCCCGGGCACCTGAGAAGCTGAGCCCTTCCTCCATCGAGGAGAGAATCTCGCCGATACCGAACAAACCGATCACCGCGACGAGGAATACGAACCCGTTGAGCAGTGACTCGAAACCGAAAGTCATCCGGAGCTGCCCGGTGACATTGTCGAGGCCGACGGAGGCCAAGGCGAAGCCGAGGCACATGGATGCAAGCGTCTTGAACGGCGAGCCTCTGCCCATCCCGATGAAACTTGCAAATGTCAGGAATTGAACTGCGAAGAATTCGGCTGGGCCGAACTGCAATGCAAAGCTGGCAACCAGCGGGGCGAGGAAGGTGATGACGATCACTGCGACGATCGCGCCGACGAACGATGAGGTAAATGCCGCCGTCAAGGCTTCATCGGCCCTCCCCTTCTGGGCCATGGGATGTCCGTCGAACGTCGTGGCGACAGACCACGGCTCGCCGGGAATATTGAACAGGATGGATGTGATCGCGCCGCCGAACAATGCCCCCCAATAAATGCAACTCAGCATGATGATCGCCGAGGTCGGCGGCATCGCGAATGTGAGGGGAAGGAGAATTGCGACGCCATTTGCGCCGCCAAGGCCCGGCAGGACTCCGATGATGACGCCGAGAAGGATACCTACGAGCATCAGCAGCAGGTTGAACGGCGTCAGAACGACGGCGAAGCCCTGCATAAGCGAGGCGATTTCTTCCAACGGACGTTTTCCTCTCTATTCATTTTCAACCAGGGTTCTCGATGCCCCGGTCGCTCACAACGTGCGCATCCGTTGCGAATTTTGGTATACCATATACCGGCAGTCGCTTGATGCGCAATCCCGGACTTGATGCTGCTCGGGAATTGCGGTCTTCACATAGCGACCGAAATGCAACCGCCTGTTTACCTGACCGTCAACACCTAGCGAAACGCGCGTATCGACTTGCCCGCGACAGTGCGTCTGGTGTATGGTATACCAGCATTGTCTGGAAAAATGCTCCGTTTCCCGGTGGAGAACGGATTCAACTCGCTCAGGCGTTCGGATGGCCAATACGCAGATCAGGATCACGCCTCTCGGAGAGGCCCAGAGTCTCAAGACTCGGGCCTATGAGGCGCTGAAATCGGCCATTCTCAACATGAACATCTATGACAGCAATGCCGAGCTGCGTCTCGACGAGCGCCAGCTCTCGGCCCAGTTCGGCGTCAGCCGCACGCCGTTGAGGGAGGCTCTGGCCCAACTCGACCAGGAAGGGCTGGTCCGCATCGTTGCGCGTCGCGGAATTTACATCGTGCGCAAGACGAAGGCCGAAATCCTGGAGATGATCACTGTCTGGGCCGCGCTCGAAAGCATGGCGGCTCGCCTGGCTACCAAGGAAGCAACCGACAGCGAGATCGCCAGCCTGCACGACCTGATCGATGCCTTTTCCACCGACGAGGTTGCCCGCAAGACGGGTGAGTACTCGGACGCCAATATCCGCTTTCACCAAGCCATCATCGGGCTTGGCAAGTGCGAGCTGATCCGCGAGCTTACGAACAAGCTGTTCTTTCACGTTCGCGCCATGCGGCATCGGACGATTTTCGAGCAGGACCGCGCACGGCGATCCGTCGTCGATCACAAGGAAATCGTCGCAGCACTCGAAGCGCGCGATACCGAACGGGCCGAGCGGCTGGTGCGCGAGCACACGCTGCGGCTGAGAGATCACGTTGAACGCTACGTCGACCTCGACTAGCGCCCCCGCAAAAAGACCTGAGGAAGGAGCGAAATGTCCGCGACAGCGCAAGGCATCGAGGCACAAGCAGCCGCTGAAGAGCAGGAGCTGACAGATGGCTTTCATCTCGTCATCGAAGCGCTCAAGCTCAACGGCATCACAACCATATACGTTGTGCCTGGAATCCCGATTACGGACCTGGGTCGCATGGCGCAGGCCGAGGGCATGCGGGTCATCTCATTCCGTCACGAGCAGAACGCCGGAAATGCAGCCGCAATTGCCGGGTTCCTGACGAAGAAGCCCGGCATCTGCCTCACCGTTTCGGCGCCCGGCTTCCTCAATGGCCTGACCGCGCTCGCGAACGCCACGACCAACTGTTTCCCGATGATCCTGATGAGCGGCTCGTCCGAGCGCGAGATCATCGACCTGCAGCAGGGCGACTATGAGGAGATGGATCAGCTCGCGATCGCCAAGCCGCTGTGCAAGGCAGCCTTCCGTGTCCTGCACGCACAGGATATCGGCATTGCCGTTGCGCGCGCCATCCGCGCGGCGGTCTCGGGGCGACCGGGTGGCGTCTACCTCGATCTGCCTGCAAAGCTTTTCCCGCAGGTGCTGACGGCTGAGGCGGGAGCCAAGTCGCTGGTCAAGGTGATCGATCCGGCACCGGCGCAAATCCCTGCTCCATCTGCCGTCAATCGCGCGCTCGATGTCCTCAAGGGCGCCAAACGGCCTCTCATCATCCTCGGCAAGGGCGCGGCCTATGCGCAGGCTGATGACGACATCCGTGCCCTCGTCGAGAAAACGGGCATTCCATTCCTGCCCATGAGCATGGCCAAGGGTCTCCTGCCCGATACGCATCCGCAGTGCGCGGGCGCGGCGCGCTCGCTGGTGCTGAAAGAGTCCGACGTGGTGATGCTGGTCGGCGCCCGCCTCAACTGGCTGCTGTCTCACGGCTAGGGCAAGACCTGGGGCAACGCACCCAAGAAGTTCATCCAGATCGACATCGAGCCCAAGGAGATGGACTCGAACGTCGAGATCGCTGCTCCCGTAGTCGGCGATATCGGCTCCTGCGTGTCCGCGCTGCTCGGTGGCATCGGCAGCAACTGGCCCGCTCCGCCCGCCGACTGGGTCAATGCCGTCAAGGCGAAGAGGGAAGAAAACATCGCCAAGATGGCGCCGAAGCTGATGAAGAACACGGCGCCCATGGACTTCCACGGTGCGCTCGGCGCACTGCGCACGGTCGTTAAAGAGCGCCCCGATGCGATCCTCGTCAACGAGGGTGCCAACACGCTCGACCTCGCGCGGGGCGTCATCGACATGTACCAGCCGCGCAAGCGCCTGGACGTGGGCACCTGGGGCGTCATGGGCATCGGCATGGGATTCTCCATCGCGGCGGCCATCGAGACCGGAAAGCCTGTGCTTGCAGTGGTGGGCGACAGCGCCTTCGGCTTCTCCGGGATGGAGGTCGAAACAATCTGCCGCTACAAGCTGCCGGTCTGTGTCGTTGTCTTCAACAACAGCGGCATCTACCGCGGCGTCGACGTCAATCCGACTGGCGGTCCCGACGTTTCGCCGATGGTCTTCGTCAAGGACGCGCGCTACGACAAAATGATGGAAGCCTTCGGCGGCGCAGGCGCCCATGTGACGACGCCCGACGAACTGTATCGTGCCGTCAGTGCCGCGATGGACTCCGGCAAGCCGACCCTCATCAATGCAGTGATCGACCCCGCGGCCGGAACGGAAAGCGGCCGCATCGGCAACCTCAACCCGCAAAGCGTGGTCAAAAAGAAGTAAGGGAGGCATGCAAATGAAAGCTCTTGAAGGAGTGCGTATCCTCGATTTCACCCACGTGCAGTCCGGCCCCACCTGCACACAGCTTCTGGCCTGGTTCGGCGCCGATGTGATCAAGGTCGAGCGACCCGGCGTCGGCGACATCACGCGCGGGCAGCTTCAGGACGTGCCGAAAGCGGACAGCCTCTATTTCACGATGCTGAACCACAACAAGCGGTCGATCACGCTCGACGCCAAGCACCCCAGAGGCAAGGACGTGCTGGAGCGGCTGATCAAAACCTGCGACGTGCTCGTGGAGAACTTCGCACCCGGCGTTCTGGACCGGATGGGTTTTTCCTGGGAGCGTATCCAGGAGCTCAATCCGCGCATGATCTACGCTTCCATCAAGGGCTTCGGTCCGGGGCCCTACGAGGATTGCAAGGTCTACGAGAACGTCGCCCAGTGCACGGGCGGTGCGGCCTCCACCACCGGTTTCGACGACGGCCCACCGCTCGTCACCGGTGCACAGATCGGTGATAGCGGGACCGGCCTGCATCTCGCACTCGGTATCGTCACGGCTCTCTATCACCGCACACACTCGGGCCGAGGCCAGCGCGTCACCTGCGCGATGCAGGACGGTGTGCTCAACCTCTGCCGCGTCAAGCTGCGCGACCAGCAACGTCTCGCCCACGGGCCACTGACCGAATATCCGCAGTTCAGCGAGGGCAAGGAGTTCGGCGAAGCAGTGCCGCGTTCGGGCAACGCCTCGGGCGGCGGCCAGCCGGGCTGGATCCTGAAGTGCAAGGGCTGGGAGACCGATCCCAATGCCTACATCTATTTCATTACGCAGGCGCCCGTGTGGGAGAAGATCTGCGACGTGATCGGCGAGCCCGAGTGGAAGGCCCATCCCGATTTCGCAACGCCCAAAGCGCGTCTGCCGCGTCTCAAGCAGGTGTTCGACCGCATCGAGCAGTGGACCATGACCAAGACGAAGCTCGAGGCCATGGAGATCCTCAACAACTACGACATCCCCTGCGGCCCGATCCTGTCCATGAAGGAGTTGGCGCAGGACCAGTCGTTGCGCGCGACCGGCACGATCGTCGAGGTCGACCATCCGACCCGTGGCAAGTACCTGAGCGTCGGCAATCCGATCAAGCTCTCCGCAAGCCCTGCAGACGTAAAGCGCTCGCCCCTTCTCGGCGAGCACACGGATGAAATTCTTCGCGATGTGCTCGGCTATAGCGAGGAGGAGCTTGCCGCGATCAGGGAAGCCACCGAGCCACAACCGAAACGGGTTGCTGCGGAGTGACGATCGCCGATCCCCGCCACCTCACCGTCATCCCCGCGGAGGCGGGGTGGCGGATGGGGAATCGGGATCGAGGCGGGTGGCAGAACATCAGTAATCAAGTGAACACCTCCGCCCGCTTGAATCCGTCATCCCCGCTCAGGCGGGGATCCACGCAAGGTGATTGTTAGTTCGACAATTCCGTTTGATGACTAGTCCCCGTGGTCTGAAACAAACTTGCGTCTATATGCTCGCAAGCAGGCGAGATGGGATCCTTTACGTCGGGGTGTCGAGTGATCTTTTCGGACGCGTGAATCTCCACAAACAAGACTTGATTGATGGATTCACCAAAAAGTACGGTGTCCACTCGCTCGTGTATTATGAGATGTACGCAACAATGCCGGAGGCAATTCGGCGGGAGAAGCAGCTCAAGAAATGGAATCCGCGCCTGGAAAGTTCGTCTCATCGAACAAGTGAACCCCGAATGGTCGGATCTTTGGGACGAGACTGGCGAAATCCGCATGAGATCGGCGAGCGGCCAGCAACCGCCTCCCGATGCGGAAATCCTATGAGGACTTGGCGTGGATGCCCGCCTGCGCGGGCATGACGGCCAAGAATCGGAAACATCGATCGGAAGGGATCACATGCGCATCGTAGTTCACGGGCAAGAGGCCTTCGGCAAGGCGGTCCTGGAGAAACTGCTCGAACGCGGCGAAAACGTCGTTGCCGTATTCTGTGCCCCGGACAAGGAGGGCAAGGCGCGCGACCCGCTCGCGGTCTTCGCTGCAGAGAAGGGGCTGCCCGTTCACCAGCCGAAGTCCTGGAAGACGCCCGAAGCACTTGAATTGATGCGCTCCTTCGAGCCCGATCTGTGCGTGATGGCGTACGTGACGCTCTTCGTGCCACAGCCCGTGATCGATACCCCACGTCTCGGAACCATCCAGTACCACCCATCGCTTCTGCCGCTGCACCGCGGTCCCTCATCGATAAATTGGCCCATAGCCATGGGCCGCACGCGTACCGGCCTCACGGTCTTCTGGCCGGATGAGGGCCTCGATGAAGGTCCGATTCTCCTGCAGAAAGAAGTCGACATCGGCCCGGACGAAACGTTGGGCGACGTCTACTTCAAGAAGCTGTTCCCCATCGGCGTCGACGCCATGATGGAGGCGGTGGACCTCGTGCGCGCGGGCAAGGCGCCGAAAATACCGCAGGATCATTCGAAGGCGACCTATGAGAGCTGGTTCAAGAAGGATCTGGCCGAGATCGACTGGTCGAAGCCCGTTTCCGAAGTCTACAACCTGATCCGCGCCAGTAATCCTGCCCCCGCCGCGTGGAGCATGCTCAAGGGCGCCCGGATCGACATCTTCGATTCCGCCAAGCTCGACGGCTCGGGGGCACCCGGTGAAATCATGGCCATCACCGGCGACGGCATTCAGGTCGCCGCCAAGGGTGGTCGCATTCTCGTAAAACGACTTCGCGCTGCCGGTGGTCAGAAGATTCCTGCAACCGAATATGCAGTCTCCGCTGGGCTCAAGGTCGGAGACCGGTTCGATCCGCCATCGCCCAAACCAGCAACAACAGCAAAGAAGCAGTCAGGAGGAACGTCCGTGGCCGTCAAATCGGATATCGAGATATCGCGTGAGGCCAAGATGAGGCCGATCGCAGAGGTCGGCAAAAAGATCGGCATTCCTTCCGAGGCGCTGCTGAACTACGGCCCCACGAAGGCGAAGGTCTCATTCGATTTCGTCAATTCGCTGAAAGACCGGAAAGACGGCAAGCTGATCCTGGTGTCGGCCATCAACCCGACACCTGCCGGCGAGGGCAAGACCACGACGACAGTCGGTCTCGGCGACGGGCTGAACCGGATCGGCGCCAAGGCCATGTGCTGCCTGCGCGAGCCGTCGCTCGGCCCGTGCTTCGGCATGAAGGGCGGTGCGGCCGGCGGTGGGTACGCCCAGGTGGTGCCGATGGAGGATATCAATCTCCACTTCACCGGCGACTTCCACGCCATCACGTCGGCGAACAACCTGCTGGCTGCACTGATCGACAATCACATCTACTGGGGCAACGGCCTGGGCATCGACCCGCGGCGCGTATCCTGGCGCCGTGTCATGGATATGAACGACCGTGCGCTGCGCTCCATCATCAACTCGCTCGGCGGGGTGTCGAACGGTTTCCCGCGGCAGGACGGCTTCGACATTACGGTCGCCTCCGAGGTCATGGCGATCCTCTGCCTGGCAACCGACCTGAACGATCTCCGGCGCCGGCTCGGCAACATCGTTTTCGGCATCACGCGGGACAGGAAGCCGATCTACGCGCGCGATCTCAAGGCTGATGGCCCCATGACCGTTCTGCTCAAGGACGCGCTGATGCCGAACCTGGTGCAGACGCTGGAGAACAACCCCGTGTTCGTCCACGGCGGGCCGTTCGCCAATATCGCACACGGCTGCAACTCGGTGCTGGCAACGAAGACGGCGTTGAAGCTCGCCGACTACGTCGTCACGGAAGCCGGGTTCGGTGCCGACCTCGGGGCGGAGAAGTTTTTCGACATCAAGTGCCGTAAGGCCGGCCTCAAGCCCTCGGCGGCGGTAATCGTCGCCACCGTCCGGGCGCTCAAGATGCATGGCGGCGTGGCCAAGGAGGACCTCAAGGGCGAGAACGTCGAGGCAGTCCGCAAGGGTGCGGAAAACCTCAAGCGCCATCTGGAGAACGTCGCCAAGTTCGGCATCCCACCGGTGGTGGCGATCAATCGCTTCGTCACGGATACGGATGCCGAGGTCGCGGCTGTGAAGGAGCTCGCCGAGAGCATGGGGACACGCGCGTTCCTGTGCACGCACTGGGCCGACGGCGGCAAGGGCACCGAAGACCTGGCCCGCCATGTCGTCGAGCTGTGCGACAGCGGAAAGGCGGACTTCAAGCCGCTCTATCCCGACGAGATGCCGCTGTGGGACAAGATCAAGACGATCGCCACGCAGCTCTATGGGGCGTCCGACATCAGCGCCGATGCTTCAGTGCGCAGCCAGCTCAAGGACTTCGAGGCCAACGGCTACGGCAAGCTGCCGATCTGCATGGCCAAGACGCAGTACTCGTTCTCCACCAACCCCAACCTGCGCGGTGCCCCTTCAGGCCATGTCGTGCCCATTCGTGAGGTGATCCTGTCCGCGGGTGCAGAGTTCGTGGTCGTGGTCTGCGGCGATCTCATGCGCATGCCGGGCCTGCCCCGCGTGCCCTCAGCCGAGCAGATGTACGTCAACGAGCACGGGCACATCGAGAACCTGTCCTGACACGCCTGCACCCTCTCCCTGCCACGCGGGGAGAGGGTCGGATTGCCCAGACTTGAAGGGATCAGCGCCCTACATCGTCCCCGGGAAAGCGCCGCCGTCGATCACGATATTCTGGCCGGTGATGTAGCCGGCGTGGGCGGAGCATAGGAAGGCGGCCGTCGCGCCGAACTCTTCCGGAGTCCCGAAGCGCTTTGCCGGAACCTCGCCCTTGCGCGCCGCGTGCACCGCCTCGTAAGGCTGGCCACGAGCTTCGGCGATCTTCTGCGACGTAGCCCTGAGGCGATCCGTTTCGAAAGGTCCAGGCAGCAGCGCGTTGATCGTGACGTTCCGGTGCACCGTCTTGCGGGCGAGCGCGGCGACAGCGCCGGTAAGACCGGAACGGGCGCCGTTCGACAGCTCGAGAGTCGGGATGGGCGCTTTCACGGACGAGCTGGTGATGTTCACGATGCGTCCGAAGCCGCGCTCCATCATGCCGTAGACGGTCGCGTGAATGAGCGCGATCGGCGTCAGCATGTTGCCTTCGACGGCCTTGCGCCAGTCGTCGAGCGAGAAGTCCTTGAAGTCTCCCGGAGGCGGACCACCGGCGTTGTTGATCAGAATATCCGGGCTGGGACAGGCGGACAGCAGCGCCCGGCGGCCTTCGTCCGTAGTGACGTCGCAGGCGACGGCCGTAACGCTTGCCGCGCCCAGCCCGCGCAGTTGCTCCGCCGTCGCGTCGAGTGCCTCCTTGCCGCGGGCGCAAATAGTCAGTGCAGCGCCTTCGCGCGCCAGCGCCTCTGCGCAGCCCCTGCCCAGTCCCTTCGAAGCGGCACAGACGATGGCCGACCTGCCTCTGATGCCAAGATCCATGGCTATCGTGATCCTCCGTTGTTGATGGAGGGAGACTATGCGCGCCCCTGCATGATGTCGACCACGCTTGCCCATGGAGACCTGCGCGTATGACGACCGCTGGCTCTCGTGTGGCAGAGCGCGGTGGCCCTCCTATAACCAGCCCTTGCGCCGGAAGTAGAGGAACGGCAGCACCGCGGAGAGCACCATCAGCAAGAGCGCCATCGGATAGCCGAAGCTCCAATCGAGCTCGGGCATGGCACGGAAGTTCATGCCGTAAATGGACGCCACCAGCGTCGGCGGAAGCAGCACGACGGCCACGACCGAAAAGAGCTTGATGATCTGATTCTGCTCTATGGAAACCAGCCCCAGCGAGGCATCCAGCATGAAGGTTAGCCG
>JAEVZQ010000190.1 GCA_023392135.1 Pseudomonadota bacterium
TCGAAGGTCTGGCCTGCGAACGCCTTGCCGTGCAGCGAACCGTCTGGATTCCGGTCGAAAAAGCAGCCGACCTCGTTCTCCAGCTCCCGAACACGCTCGACGGCGCGCGTCACCAGGGTCCAGGCGAGGTTCTGGTTCGGCAGCCATTTCCCGCCCTCGATGGTGTCCATGAAGTGCCGCTCGACCGAATCGCCCTTGTGCAGCGCGACATTGTAGCCGCCCTGCACCATTCTTGTGCAGCCGCACTTTCCGAGCAGCCCCTTGGTCGCGACAGTGATAGACGCGTGCGGTGCCGCCTGGTGTGCGTGCAGCGCCGCAAACAGTCCTGCTCCGCCGGAGCCGAGGATCAGAACGTCAGTTCTTATTCGTTCGAGCATGCCGGCCTCAGACAATGCGGGCGAGAAAGATGAAAGCGAGCACCGCAGCCGCAATCACTATGGCCACAGCAAGGACCTTCTGGACCGGCCGCCAACCGATGGCCTCGACGTAGAGAATACGCAGGCCACCGAGCAAATGGATCGTCAGCAGAAACACGAGCCCCGATTCCGCGAGCTTGACGACGGGCTGTTCCGTCCATGCGAGGAAGCCGTCGAGGCGGGATTCGCCCTCGATCGCCAGTCCGAGCGCCAGGAAGTGCAGCGGCAGGAAACAGGCGAGCGCAATCCCCGACAAGCGGTGCACCAGGGCGGCGATCCAGAGGCTGCTCTGCCGATGCGCCGCCGTCCGCCGTGTTTCGACCTGAATTGTCATGGCAGCACCATGGCCACGACGGCACGTGCTCCCAAAACCGCGAGGAGCAGGCCGAAAGCCCACATCACGGCATCGAGCGCGCCCGGCGCGAGCTTTGTCCATTCGCGCAGCACCCCACGGACGCCGATTGCGCCATGGACGGAAGCGAGGATGACGAAGAGGCCGTAGAACAACGCCCAGCCGATGCTTCCGCGCGTGCGCCCGAGAATTTCGGCCGCCGAGAGCCCATTCGAGGTGGCGTAGAAAATGACCGTGAGGTGGCCGATGATCAGCGGGACCATCACTGCAGCGGTCACACGCTGAAGGAGATAGAGCCGAAGGGTCATAGCTCCCCCTTCAGATGGGCCATCATGGCACGCCGCTTCAGGCCGGCGATGGAGGCGGTCGGGTTGAGCGACTTGGGGCAAAGCTCTGCGCAGGACTGGTGCGAGTGGCAGCTTTGGCAGCCACCGACAGCCGAGACAGCCTTCAGGCGCTCTGTCTGCCCCGCATCACGCACGTCGTTGACCAGTGTCCAGGCGCGATTGAGCGCGGCCGGACCGAGGTAATCGTCGTTCCAGCGCACGGTATCGCAGGCAGCGTAACAGACCCCGCAGTTGATGCACTCGATCGCTTCATCCGCTGCAATGCGCTGAGCGGTATCCGGCGAGATCGTCTCGACGGGCTCGTGGCGCGAGCGCGATGGCTCGAAGCGCGCATTGGCCCGCTGCCACTTCTCGAAGAAGCGGCTCATGTCCGTCGTCAGGTCCTTGATGACGGGCAGGTTCGCCAACGGGGCGATCTCCAGCCTGCCGTTCTCGACGACATTGGCGACGTGCGTCCGGCAGGTCCAGCGCGGGCGGCCGTTGACGGTCATCGCGCATGACCCGCACATGCCGACCCGGCAGGCGAAGCGGTATGCGAGAGTCGGATCGGAATAGCGCTGCACCCAGGTCACTACATCGAGCACGGTCTGGCTTTCGCGCAAGGGAACCGTGAAACGCTGGTAGCGACCCTCCTCCTGCCCGCGCCAGATCAGCACCTCGATGGCCGAGCTGACAGGCTGCGCCGGTTGCGCACTCGATGGCATGCCTTCCCCTTCCGCTTACATTTGATGTGGCTGGCCGCTCATCAGCGTACCGTAACCGCCACGCGGTGCACGACATTATTACCAAAGCCGCCGCTGTCCCAGGGTGCATCGAGCGGCTGGACGTTGCCCGCCTCGTCCGTCGCCCGGCACACGAGCTCGTGTTCTCCAGGTTGGGCGTCCCAGGTGAAGCGCCAGCCACGCCACGCGTATCTGCCCACCGGTGGATCGAGCGTCGCCTCCTGCCACTCGCCGTCGATACCCACCTCGACCATGGCGACCGGCACGCCACCACCCGACCAGGCGCGGCCGTAAAGCTCCACAGGCCCGCGCTCGACGAGCCGGGCCCGCGTGTACCAGTCCGGAATGCCGGGTGGCACCATCAGGGACTTCACGCGCATGTGCGTGACTGGAGTACCTTCGTCCCCGGAGTGCTGACGGTAAATATACGTTCTGACCTGCTGGAAGCCATCGAAGGGCCGGTCGAGAACCTCGATCCGGTTGAGCCATTTCACGCTCGCCATGCCATACCAGCCGGGCACGACGAGCCGCAGCGGAAAGCCATGCTGAGGCAACAGCGGCTGGCCATTCATCGTGTGCACGAGAAGCACGTTGTCGGACATCGCATGGTCCGGAATCAGGCTGCGGCCATAGTCGTGCTCGACGCCAGCATCGAACCCGCGATCCGCCCCGAAAAACGCAACGTCGACGGCATCGGCGGCCACGCCGGCGCGCTCGAGCAGATGCCTGACCGGGGTACCGGTCCACTCGGCCGTGCCGACGGCGCCATTCTCCCAGGGCTGGCTTTGGGAGCGCGGCGTCAGCTTCGCCCGGCCGTTCCCGGCGCACTCGAGCGTGACCCGCAGACTCTGCTGCGGGAGCTGCTTGATCTCAGAAAGCGATACTTCGAGCGGGTTGCTTACGCGTCCTCCGACCTTGACAATCCAGCGCTCGGGTGACGCGACGTAGGGAATGTCGAAGTGGATGAGCAGATAATGCAGCCCGGCCGGCGTCAGATCGTGGCGCAGGGCCTCGAGCGGAAGGCCCGAATTGCGGTTGGCAAGCGCCACCTCCTCGCGCCGGAAGTCGCCTTCCACGTGCGGGCGCTTCTCAGGTTGAAAAAAGGGATTGGCGCCGAGTGTCATCTCAAGCCTGCCTTTCAGGGCCCCTGAACCAGAACTTTAGCAACCCCGTAGCGGCAGTCAAAGGACACTGGGGCCGAATGCTTGATAGCCATCGGTTCATCTTCCGGTTGATAGACCGGGTCGAACCACGCGGTTTCATTGGCGCGGGCGCGGGGGTCTGTTAGACACAAAAGCACCTGCTTTTTGATCCACGTCCGCACAACAAGCAGGGACTGGGGGGTTTTCTGATGACGGTTCAACCGGCAGCGCACCGCAATGGGCTGTCTGCGGCAGAAGCCAGCAAGGCGACGAGCAACGGGGGCCGACTGAAGAAAGGGCACGATGCGGCATCGGCCGCGCAGGCCGTGAGCTGTGCCATACGCACTGTCGAGATCGAGGCGGAAGGACTTTCCGCACTGGCGGACGCCCTGAAGCATGACATGGCGAGCGACTTTGCCGAGGCCATTCGCGTGATCTCGACTTCGCGCGGGCGGGTGATCGTTACGGGCATCGGCAAAAGTGGACACGTCGGCCAGAAGCTCGCGGCCACATTCGCATCAACGGGCACGCCGGCCTTTTTCGTCCATCCGAGCGAGGCCGCGCACGGCGACCTGGGGATGGTGACGACGCAGGACGTCATTCTCGCGATCTCCTGGTCCGGAGAGACGGTGGAGCTCAAGAACGTCATCACATACTCGCGGCGCTTCAAGGTACCGCTGATCGCCATCACTTCCGGGAGGAATTCGGCGCTCGGCCGGTCATCCGATGTCGTGCTGGAGCTGCCGCGGGCCAAGGAGGCCTGCCCGCACGGCCTCGCCCCTACCACGTCGACCACGATGCAGCTCGCCCTGGGCGACAGCCTTGCCATTGCGCTGCTCGAGGCAAGAGGCTTCACGGCACATGACTTCAAGCTGTACCACCCCGGCGGCTCGCTCGGTGCACAGCTCAAATATGTTGCCGATATCATGCACAGGGGCGAGCACCTGCCCCTGGCACTGGAAGGCGAGTCTATGAGCGCCGCACTCGTCACGATGACTCAAAAGAGCTTCGGCTGCCTCGGTGTGGTCGACGCCAGCGGCAAACTCGCAGGAATCGTGACGGACGGCGATCTCCGGCGTCACATGGGCGAACGCCTGCTGAACGCGCGGGCGGCCGACATCATGACCCGCAGGCCCAAGACGGGCAGCCCCGACACGCTCGCCTCGGCAGCGCTCGAGCTGATCAACGCGGCGCGGATCACCGCTCTGTTCGTGGTGGAGAAGGGCAAGCCCGTCGGGATTGTGCACGTCCACGATCTGCTGCGTGTCGGCGTGGCCTGACAGAGGACGTTCTGTAAAGCTCCAACGAAAACGGCCCGGCACCTCAGGGCACCGGACCGTTATCAAC
>JAEVZQ010000192.1 GCA_023392135.1 Pseudomonadota bacterium
GGTGCCGGGCAGGAGCAGCCTGAATTCCTGAAGCGGCCTGTCCGCCGGTCACGACGCGATGCCAATGGCGGTGCGAGTGAAGCCAACGGAGCCGCTACCGCCAAGGACGACTCGGGGGAGTAATCAACGCTTCGGCGCGATGCCGGCGCGAAGGCCGGGCCAAGAATGCGCGCCGTGCGGGGGACTAACCAAGACCGTCAATGAGACGGCGTCGAGGGACCAGTAGTCAGGTCAGAGTGACGGAAGTGCCGGTGGCGATGCGGCCGGCTCCGATGACATTCGCGCGAAATCCAGAACCGAACTGCCCCAGGTGCGTAGCAGCCCTGCCGGGATGGCGCATGCGTGCGTGCTGTTTCCCGAGGCCATTAGCGCGACCTTCCAACTCGCTGCCTTTTTGACCGGATGCAAGTTCATCTCCTGAATGATGTGCTGAGTTAAGGGCCAGCCTGCCCCCTTTTGCCGCGCCGCACGGAACCTATATGTCCTGCTGACGGGTCGGAGGGTGCCTGTGACTGTGGGGCCCGGCTGACGACGTCGTATCATTCCTGACGGAACGGCGTTCGTATCGTGCCGATGTGGGCGAGCGGACGGGCTGAGGAGGGACTTATGAATTTCGATAAGTACACGGACCGGGCCAGAGGATTCGTTCAGAGCGCCCAGAATCTCGCCTTGCGCGAGGGCCACCAGCAATTCTCGCCCGAGCATCTCCTGAAGGTGCTTCTGGACGACGAGGAGGGTCTGGCCGCAGGCCTGATCGATCGCGCAGGCGGGCGATCGAGGCAGGCGCTGACAGCGGTAGAGCAGGCCTTGGCGAAGCGTCCCAAAGTGTCGGGCGGCGGCGCCGGACAGCTCTATCTCACACCTGAGCTGGCACGCATCTTCGATCAATCCGAGCAGATCGCGGAGAAGGCGGGCGACAAGTTCGTCACCGTCGAGCGCTTACTGCTCGCCATCGCGCTGGCGCGCAGCTCAGAAGCTGGCCGGATGCTGGCCGATGCCGGCGTGACCCCGGACGGCCTGAACAAGGTCATCAACGAGCTGCGCAAGGGCCGAACCGCCGATACGGCATCCGCCGAGCAGGCTTACGACGCCCTGAAGCGCTATGCACGCGATCTCACCGAGGCGGCTGCAGAAGGAAAGATCGACCCGGTTGTCGGCCGCGACGAAGAGATCCGCCGCACGATGCAGGTGCTGTCGCGGCGGACCAAGAACAATCCGGTGCTGATCGGCGAGCCGGGCGTCGGCAAGACGGCCATCGCCGAAGGGCTCGCCCAGCGCATCATCAAAGGTGATGTGCCTGAGAGCCTGAAGGATAAAAAGCTGCTGGCCCTCGACATGGGGGCGCTGATCGCCGGCGCGAAGTACCGCGGGGAGTTCGAGGAGCGGCTCAAGGCTGTTCTGCAGGAGGTCACTGCGGCCGAGGGTGGCATTATCCTCTTCATCGACGAGCTGCACACGATCGTCGGGGCCGGCAAGTCCGAGGGCGCGATGCACGCCTCCAACCTCCTGAAGCCGGCGCTCGCCCGTGGGGAGCTGCACTGCATCGGCGCTACCACGCTCGATGAATATCGCAAGAACATCGAGAAGGACGCAGCGCTGGCTCGCCGCTTCCAGCCGGTGTTCGTGGACGAGCCGTCCGTGGAGGACACCATCTCCATCCTGCGCGGTCTGAAAGAGCGCTATGAGCAGCACCACAAGGTGCGCATCTCCGATTCCGCCCTGGTGGCCGCGGCGATGCTGTCTCACCGCTACATCACCGACCGCTTTCTGCCCGACAAGGCCATAGACCTCGTCGACGAGGCGGCTTCTCGGCTGAGAATGCAGGTCGATTCGAAGCCGGAAGAGCTCGATTCGATCGACCGCGAGATCGTGCGCCTGAAGATCGAAGCGGAAGCTCTCAAGAAGGAAACGGATGCCGCATCCAAGGATCGGCTTGAGAAGCTCGAGGCCGAGCTGTCGTCGCTCGAGGAGCGCTCGCGTGAGCTGACCGTTCGTTGGCAGTCCGAGAAGGACAAGCTCGGCAAAGCAGCGCAGCTCAAGACCGATCTCGACCGGGCACGCAACGAGCTTGCCCAGGCGCAGCGGCGGGGTGAGTATCAGCGCGCAGGCGAGCTGACCTACGCCATCATCCCCAATCTCGAGAAGGAGCTTGCGGAGATCGAGGCCAAAGGCAACGGCGGCGTATTTCTCGACGAGGCGGTGACGCCCGATCACATCGCCCAGGTCGTCTCGCGCTGGACCGGCGTGCCGGTCGACAAGCTTCTGGAAGGTGAGCGTGAGAAGCTCCTCAACATGGAGCAGGCACTCGCGAAGCGCGTCGTCGGCCAGGAGGAAGCGGTCGAAGCCGTGTCGACCGCGGTGCGCCGCGCGCGCGCAGGGCTTCAGGACCCGAACCGGCCCATCGGCTCGTTCATGTTCTTAGGCCCGACAGGCGTGGGCAAGACGGAGCTGACGAAGGCGCTGGCCGCATTCCTGTTCGACGACGAGTCGGCCATGGTGCGCGTCGACATGAGCGAGTACATGGAGAAACATTCCGTGGCCCGCCTGATCGGCGCTCCCCCGGGGTACGTCGGCTACGAGGAAGGCGGAGCGCTGACGGAAGCGGTGCGGCGCCGGCCGTACCAGGTCGTGCTCTTCGATGAGATCGAAAAGGCACACCCGGACGTGTTCAACGTCCTGCTGCAGGTGCTGGACGACGGGCGATTGACGGACGGCCAGGGCCGGACTGTCGACTTCCGGAACACGCTCATCATCATGACCTCGAACATCGGGGCCGAGTACCTCGTCGCGCTCAAGGACGAGGACGACTTCGAGTCGGCCAGGTCCTTCGTACTTGCGGAGGTGAAGACGCGGTTCCGGCCCGAGTTCCTCAACCGGATCGACGAGATCATCGTGTTTCATCGGCTCAAGCGCGAGCAGATGGCCGCCATCGTCGATATTCAGCTCGCCCGGCTGCAGAAGCTGCTCAGCGATCGCAAGATCCGGCTGGATCTGGACGAGCAGGCGCGCATGTGGCTCGCCAACCGCGGCTATGATCCGGCGTACGGGGCGAGGCCGCTCAAGCGCGTGATCCAGAAGAATGTGCAGGATCCGCTCGCGGAGCAAATCCTCGCTGGCCGGGTCATGGACGGCCAGACGGTCCATGTGACGGCCCGCGACGGCGCTCTCGTCATAAATGGCGAGCCGGCAAAAGCAGCCGCCTGAGCATTCATAGAGCCGACAGTTGAAGGGGCCTGGCCCGGTGCCGGCCCCTTTTTGCTGCGCAGGTGTGGCCACTCGCCCCGCAGTTTGATGCTTCCTGGCAACAATTACAACTTATGCGTGCGATCCCGTGGACACTGCACGCGAATCAGCCGCTTAACTAGGGACACATTGGTCGGCCCGGTGACGCGCGTTCAATGAGAAGACCCGGCCAAATGGATTCGATAGGGGGCGTTTCGGCTTGCAACCTCCACTTGAACGGGAACCAGATCGATGAAGAGAATTACGGGGCTTACGACCGGTGCCTTTGCGCTGGTGGCAGTCGCTGGGTCGGCGATGGCCGACGGAATGGTGGTCCGCGCGCCCGCGCCTCCGCCACCGCCACCTCCCGTCGTCGACCGCTGTGCGCCGGGTCCATGGACGGGCTTCTACGTCGGCGGAAACCTGGGCTGGGCGCACCTGAACAGCGATTTCAACGACAACGACAGGTTCTTCTCGGACCGGAGGCATTTCGACGACGACGAGGACGCTTTCACCGCTGGCGTGCAGACTGGCTATAACCTGCAGTGCGGGAACGTCGTGTTCGGTGTCGAGAGCGACATCAACTGGGCCGGTTTCGACGACGATAATGATCATCGCGGCAGAAAAGCGTTCAACTGGAGCAAATGGGAGTGGGAACAGCAACGGTTCAATAGATCCAGGTCGATGGATTGGTTCGGAACCATCCGGGGTAGGATCGGCTGGACGAATGATCGTATCATGGTTTATGCGACTGGCGGCGCGGCCTATGCCCAGCTAGAGAGAGAGTGGCGCGGGAA
>JAEVZQ010000216.1 GCA_023392135.1 Pseudomonadota bacterium
TCTTGCGCCCGTCCTCGTCGACGACGAAGCCGTGGGTCAGGACACCGTCGTAGGGCGCCCGGCCGCGCGTGCCGCAGCTCTCGAGCAACGATGAATGGAACCAGCCGCGGTGCTGGTCGGAACCCTCGAGGTAAAGCGAGGCCGGCCACGCGAGGTCCTTGCGCTCCTCGAGCACAAAGGCATGCGTCGAGCCGGAGTCGAACCAGACATCGAGAATGTCCCGGACCTGCTCCCACTCGCCCACGTCGTCGACGAGCCCTGTGAGGAACCGCTCCTTGGCACCGTCGGCGAACCACGCATCGGCCCCCTCGGCCTTGAAGGCTTCGACGATCCTCTTGGTCAGCTCGCGCGAGCGCTTCCAGTCCCGGTTCGGGACGTACTGCTGCGTCGCCTTGTTGACGAAGACGGTGATCGGCACGCCCCAGGCGCGCTGGCGGGAAATGACCCAGTCCGGCCGCTGCTCGACCATGCCGCGCAGCCGGTTCTGTCCCGCCGCCGGCACGAATCGCGTCTCGTCGATGGACTTGAGCGCGTACTCACGGATCGTGGCCTCGCCCTTCTTGCCGGGAACCGCGATCGGCTTGTCGATGGCGATGAACCACTGCGGCGTGTTGCGGAAGATCACCGGCGCCTTGGAGCGCCAGGAATGCGGATAGGAGTGCTTGAGCCGACCGCGCGCGATCAGCGCCCCGGCCTTGACCAGCTCCTGGATCACGGCCTCGTTCGCGTCGCCGAACTTGCCCTTGTCGTCGATGACGCGCTTCGGATGCTCACCGCCGAACAGCGGCACATGGCGGAAGTAGTAGCCATCCTCGCCGACCGTATGCGGCACCTCCGGAATGCCCGCCTCGCCGAAAGACGCGCGATGCTCCTCGTAGACGGCGTAGTCCTCGGCGCCGTGGCCGGGCGCGGTATGCACGAAGCCGGTGCCGGCATCGTCGGTGACGTGGTCGCCGTGATAGAGGCGCACCTGGAACTCGTACCCCTGCCCGTGGAAGGGGTGATAGCAGATCATCGCCTCGAGGGTCGCCTCGGAGACGTCACCCAGGCGCCGCCAGCCGTTGATGCGCGCGGCGAGGCGCACGCTGTCTGCGAGCTTGTCGGCCAGAATCAGGCGCTGGCCCGGCTTGGCCCAGTTGTCAGCCGGCGCATCGGTGATCTCATAAAGCCCGTACTGGATGTTGCGGTTGTACGAGATCGCCCGGTTGCCGGGGATCGTCCACGGCGTCGTCGTCCAGATGACGACCGCCGCCTGGCTGACGTTGTCGATCTCAGCCAGCCCCTTGCTGAGCTGGCGTTGCGTCACCTGCACCTCGGCCACGGGGAACCCCACCCAGATCGTTGGGCTCGTGACCTCATGGTACTCGACCTCCGCCTCGGCGCGCGCCGTGCGCTCGCCGACCGACCACATGACCGGCATCGAGCCTCGGTAGAGCGAGCCGTTCATGGCGAACTTGACGAGCTCGCCCGCGATCTTGGCTTCCGCGTCGAAGCTCATGGTGGCGTAGGGATGGTCCCAATCGCCCTCGACGCCGAGCCGCTTGCACTCCTCGCGCTGGATGTCGATCCACTTCTCGGCAAAGACACGGCAGTCGCGCCTGAGCTCGGTGATGGGCACCGAATCCTTGGTCTTGCCCTTGGCCCGGTACTCTTCCTCGATCTTCCATTCGATCGGCAGGCCGTGGCAGTCCCAGCCGGGCACGTAGTTGGCGTCGCGCCCCATCATCTGCTGCGAGCGGACGACGACGTCCTTCAGGATCTTGTTCAGGCCGGTGCCGATATGGATGTGGCCATTGGCGTATGGCGGGCCGTCATGCAGGATGAATTTCTTGCGGCCCTTGGCAGCTTCCCGCAGCCGACGATACATGCCGAGCTCGCTCCACCGCTGGATGAGCCGCGGCTCGAGCGCCGGCAGGCCAGCCTTCATCGGAAATGCCGTGCGTGGCAGGAAGAGAGTCTGGCTCCAGTCGCGGCCCTGGGGGCCCGGCCTTCCGTTGTCCTTGGGCATGGGCTGTCTTTCCGATTTCGGGATCAACGGGCCTTCTAGCAACCTCCGCTTGGCGGACACAAGTGGAACCTCGGGCGCAGGGCGTTTCAACCCTCCGCAAGCGGGAAGCCGGCGAGTGGCGATCGCCTATCCACAACTTCGATGATTTCGCGCGCACGCGCACAGTCCGCCTGCATCTGCGCTACGAGCGCGTCGGCATCCGGGAAGCGCTTGTCGCCCCGGATGAAATCGAGAAATTCGACCTCGATCTCCTTACCGTAGAGGTCATCCTCGAAATCGAACAGGAACACCTCGAGCGCCGGCGCGCCGGAATCGAACGTCGGCCGCGTGCCGACGTAGGCGGCGCCGCTGTGGCGCTCGCCTGAGATGTAAACCCGGACCGCGTAGATGCCATGCGCCAGCGCCGTTCCTTTCGGCAGCGCAATGTTGGCCGTGGGGAAGCCCAATCCTGTGCCTCGCTTCGCGCCACCGGTCACGACACCGGCAACGCGCCACCAGTGGCCGAGGTCGAGAGCTGCGCCGCGCACGTCGCCGGCAGACAGCTTCGCCCGGATACCGCTCGACGAGAACACCTCGCCCGCTTCGGCCACAGGCGAAATGACCGTGATGCCAAACCCGTGCTCCCGTCCGGCCGCACGCATCACCTCAGGATCGCCGCCGCGGCCCTTGCCGAAGAAGAAATCGTAGCCGATCACAACGTGGCTGACGCGCAGGGCGCCGACGAGGACCTCGTCGATGAAGCAGGTTGCCGGCAGCCCGGCCAAGTGCGCATCGAAGGTGAGTACGATCACGAAGTCGAGCCCCAGCCGCGCAACCAGATGTAGCTTCTCCTTCAGAGTGGTCAGCCTGAAGTGTGGCTCATCAGGGCGGAAGAACTCCCGCGGGTGAGGCTCGAACACCATCACCCCGGCCGGCCGGCCGCTTGCGCGGGCCTCCTTCAACGCTGCGAGCAGCAGCGCCTGATGGCCGCGATGCACACCATCGAAGTTGCCGATGGCGAGTGCGGCCCCCTGGATCTCGGGCGGAACCTGCTGATATCCGTGAACAATGCGCATGGGTTTCAAGAAGATGTGCGCGCTTGTGAATTTCACCTCGTCTAGGCGCATGGAATAGCCGCCGAGAGAGCGGATGAGAAGGGCCTGTGTGCGCGGGACGTGACAGCTCGGAGGGGAATAGGCGAATTCAGGTTGGACGGGCCGGCACCATCAGCATCGCTTCGCCCTCGAGGACGATCTTCCCGTCGGCCGAACAGGTGCATTCGAACCGCGCGCGATGCTTGGCCGGATACAGCTCGACGACCTTGACC
>JAEVZQ010000295.1 GCA_023392135.1 Pseudomonadota bacterium
GCCCTCTTCCGCGGCGCTTCCTCTGTGGCAATCTGCTCGATGTCGGAATGCGCCAACCGGATCGACTTCGGATGTGTCTCGGTCGCCTCGACGAACGCCTGTTGACGCGCCTGTTGCGCCGGTCGGATGAGTCCGAAGTAGGCAACGCCCGCCAGGATCAGAACGATTATGAATGTCCGCAGGACCCGCTTGCCGAAAACGCTCCGACGTGCCCAGGCTTCGAGAACCGTACGCCTCCAGGAGGTCGGTGGCGGCGTATAGACGAAGCGGCTTTCCTTGAGCGCTTTGACGCCCTGCTCCAGCACACGGTCGGGGACCTCGATCCCCTGCTGCTGATAGATCTCCTTCAGGCGCGCGATCAGCTCCGCTTCGCGGCCGGCCTCGTCCAGCTCGCGGCGAATGAGATCCTCGCGATGGCGCAGGGTATCCACCACGTCCATCGCGATCATCACGTCGTCGAGCGTATGCGGCTTCGGCTCGACCGCAGTGCCGTTCACCATTCGCCCCTATGGTCCTGAGAGCTTAATGCTGTGCAGGCAGGAGCTCTGCCTGTGCAGCCAGACGGGCAATGCGCCGTTTACAATCCTCGACGGCATCGCGGATCTCGGACGAGTTCTGGGTGGCGAGCTTGCGCATCTCGCTGATGATCTCGCGCGAGCGCTCCTGGAAGTTGATGACGCTATCGACGAGCTGCTTGACGGCGTCCGCACGGATCGTGGGTCCATAGCCGGCCCTCAGCGCCTCCTCCTGAACCTTGTCGCCGAGCTTGGCGAGATCCTCGAGGCTCTTCGACATTCCCTCTTTCATCGCCTCGAGCGTCTTGGTCGATTCATGCAGCCCGAAGATGCCGGTGAATGAAGCCTTCAGCGCGGTCAGCACGCTGTCGTTGGTCGAGAAGAACGAGACCGCCTGGGCGTAGACCCGCTCCTTAGCGGATGTGGTCTGCATCAGCCGGCCCATGATCACCTCGGAGGTATTGTAGGCAATCGTCAGGTTGTCCGAGAGGTCCTTCGCAATCTGGTAGCGCTTTTCCTCGTCCTGAAGCGCGCGGAGCTGCTCGTCTCGCGCCAACTCCAGCTTAGCCCGATCGGCCGGCTCTGTGCCGGTGAAACCGGCCACCTTGGCGGAGGCCTCGTCCAGCCGCTTGCGAGCTGCCTCGAGCTTGTCCTCCGCTTTCTTGAGTACCTCCAGCGCCATCACCTCGGCATGCTTGAGCGCGCCGCGGAAATCGCTGTAGGCGTCGAGAATGGTTGCTTCCCGCTCGATCTGGTTTTTCGTTTCCGCCGTGACCGAGAGATAGACCTGCCGGATTTTTTCGAACCGGTCGGCGATATCGCCGCGGGCGATCTTCATCCAGACGTTGCTGCCGCGCTCGAGGATGTCGAGCTTGCCGTCGCTGACCTGATCGACCAGTCGCTTTGCATCGTCGCGGATCGAGTTGAAGCCATCGGTGATCTGCTGGTAGCGCTGACCGATCGCCATCTGCGCCGTTTCTTCCCGCACGACCTCGTTGAAAACCTCTGCCTGGCCGAGCGTGCGCGCGATCACCGTGATCCGCTCCTGGTCGAGGTCAGAAATCCTTTCCAAAAGCGCATTGATCGGGGCCGGCTCGACTTTGGCCGGCATCAGGCCGATGTCGCGCAAGTGACTGGTTGCCCGATCGAGATACTGCATCGGAGTCGTCGCGGAGGCGTCGGTCATGGCTGTCCTCAATCCGCTCGCTGAAACAAGGGCCTGTTCACCCCGGGGCATATCGTGAACAGGAGCGAGGCTTTCAATCGCCTCGCATGCAGCGGTTTCGGACGTGGTTGCCGGTGACCTTCTGAAGGATCCGGTCGGCCCGAAAGATCAAACTCAGTTTGCCCTTGCGGCGCGACGGGCGACTTCGGCTTTCGAGACCTCACCGGCCGCGACGAGAGCGCTTACGCAGCCTGACGAGAGCTTATGACCGTTGGCGCGCATGCACTGGCGGACCTGGGAGCCTTCTGTCGGATACTTACTGCAATAGGAGAAGTAGTCGCTCGCGCAGGCCATCTGCACACGAAGGCTGACGGCGTTGGCAGAGCCTGCCAGACCGACAATGTTGACCAGGGCGAAAGCGGCGCCGATTGCAAGGCGGGTAGCGGAGGTGGGGGACATCGTGGTCATGGCTATCTCCATCGATCTGATAGCCTGATCCTGCCTGAACCTCTGAAATCTCGCTGTTCCGGAGGGAACGCAGAAAAAGCGAGACACCGCGCCCCGAATATAAGCATTCAAAATGATCTTCAGCCGGATTATTGTGGAAGGCACGACAAAGTGATCGATACGCATTGTTCCCGGTTTGCAGCTGAGACAGATTGTCCCTAGGCTTTCAGTGTCAGGTGGCTGCCCAGAGGAACTGACGCCATGGGCACGATCTTCTTCCGCTGTCCGGTCACAGGACAGGAGTACGCAAGCAGCATCGAGATGGATGAGGCGAGTTTCAGCCGGCTGCCCGAGATCAAGATGAAGAGTCGCTGCCCGCACTGCGGCGCTGATCACATCTGGTCGTTACGGGACGCTCGGCTCTCTCCGCAGAAGCTCGCTGGCGTACATCCCGTAACTGAGGAAAATGGCCAAATGAGCCGTTGAGCTTCAGCTCGTCTGCCGCCAGGCAACGGCGCTCGATCCGGTCAGCGAGCACGCGATTGAGCTTTGCGGCCGTGAGCAGGCGCTCGCGATCCCAGCTACCCACGGGAGAGCGCACGGCGCGGCTGAGCCAGTCCTCCGCGTCGGAGCGGTACTTTTCAACAATCGTGACGAACAGCATTGGCCCCGGTTGATCCGGTTATTTGTGGACGGCCTGAATGCCATTGCACCGCCGGTTTGGCCAGCAGCCGAAGCTGGTTTGGTGACGCACACCTAAACGGGCGTCACCTGGTTCGAGCCCGAGGTTAACCTTCCTTTCTGCCCAGCGTGGTTGGGCGATGAGCAGGTTGGCCTTCGCCGCCGCAAGAAATGCGGTTGCGCGCGAGACATGCCTGAAGCTCGTCCGAGCTGCGCGAATGGCATCAAGGCAACGGCCTCGATCTTGGTGCACCGCCCCTGCTTACATGCCCGACGAAAGCCCCTATACAGGAGGTACCCTGCCGCCGAGCAATCCTCATGCCCAGACGCCGATTTGCCATTGGACGATTTTTCCTCCTGCTGATGCTGCTGGCAGGGATTGGACTGGCATTCCGGCAGGGGCTGGTGCCGGCAAAGTACAGTCCGTTGCCGGCCCTTGACCTCGACTATCCTTTGCCGCTCGTGGTCGACTGGCAGCTTGCCGAGCTGAGATATGATGCGGAGCTGTGCTCCCGCGTGCTCGTGGCGCCGCACATCGAGTCTGTACCCGTTCGCGACAACCCCCTGCACAAAGGATGTGGCTGGATCAACAGCGTGCGCGTCTCGTCGGTCGGCGGCGCCAGGCTGCCCGTCGACAAGCTCTCCTGCCCAGCTGCCGCTGCACTGAGCTTGTGGATGGTTCATCAGGTGCAGCCGCTTGCAGTGTCCATGTTCGGCCAGCGGGTCAAGTCGCTGGAGCACATGGGCACCTATTCGTGCCGCAACATCGTCGGGAACGCGTTCTGGAAGAACAAGCGCAGCGAGCACGCGACGGCCAATGCCATCGACATTTCTGCTTTCACGCTCGAGGACGGCAAGCGCATATCGGTGCTGAAGGACTGGCGCGGCCAAACGCCGGAAGCGGAGTTCCTAAGGCTCTCTCACGCTGGCGCCTGTAACTACTTCCGCGTCGCCCTGGGCCCCGAGTTCAATGTGGCGCATCGCAATCATTTCCATTTCGATCGCGGTATTCTCTCGACCTGCAAGTAAAATCACCAGCTCCCACAAAAACTGAAGGCTCGCACAGGGGTTGGGCGAGCCTTCAGCTCAAATCATTGCGTGAGAACGATCAGCTCCGCTCAGTGACGGTTCTGGCGGTTATTGATCAGGTCCTCAACGACGCTGGGATCTGCAAGCGTCGAGGTGTCGCCCAGATTGGAGAAATCGTCCTCTGCAATCTTTCGCAGAATGCGCCGCATGATCTTGCCGGACCGCGTCTTCGGCAGGCCGGGCGCGAACTGCATGAGATCCGGGGCAGCAATCGGTCCGATCTCCTTGCGCACGTGGGCGACCAGCTCCTTTTTCAGCTCATCACTGGGCGTCTCTCCAGCGAGCAGGGTCACGTAGCAATAGATCCCCTGGCCTTTGAGGTCGTGCGGATAGCCTACGACCGCTGCCTCGGCCACTTTCGGATGAGAGACGAGGGCGCTCTCCACCTCCGCGGTTCCCATACGGTGCCCGGAGACGTTGATCACGTCGTCCACACGGCCGGTGATCCAGTAATATCCGTCCTCGTCGCGCCGGCAGCCGTC
>JAEVZQ010000347.1 GCA_023392135.1 Pseudomonadota bacterium
ACGGAAGGCACGATCAAACTCAAAGGTCAGACGATCCAGAAGCCCGGTCCGGATCGGGTGATGGTGTTCCAAGAGTTCGATCAGCTCCTGCCGTGGAAAACCGTCAAGAAGAACGTGATGTTCGCGCTGGAAACCTCGGGCCGGCTCAAAGGGCGCGCAGCAGAGGAAAAGGCGCTGCAGGCCATCTCGAAGGTTAACCTCGCCAAGTTCGCCGACAGCTATCCTCACACGCTCTCCGGCGGCATGAAGCAGCGCGTGGCCATTGCCCGCGCGCTCGCCATGGAGGCCGACGTTCTACTCATGGACGAGCCGTTTGCAGCGCTCGACGCGTTGACCCGCCGGCACATGCAAGATGAGCTGATGCAGCTTTGGGAGGAGACGCGGTTCACGGTTCTTTTCGTGACCCACTCGATACCCGAAGCGGTGCGCATTGGCAGCCGGATCCTGCTGCTGTCACCGCACCCGGGGCAGGTCAAGGCTGAGCTCAACAGCGACGGCAGCGATGCCGTCGATCCGACTACCGGGCTCAGGCTGTCGGAGCGAATCCACCGTATGTTGTTTGCCGATGAGATCGAGTCCGGAGCGCCCGTCCATGACTGATGCCGTCTCCCCCGCCGTCATGCAGCCCCCGGCGCGCCCCGAGTACATCCACGAGGGGCCGCTCAATCAAGACTTCGGCGTCGTCGAGAAGCCTTTGAGCTTATGGGAGCGGCTCTACGACAACGGCGCCTTTCGTAAGACGTTGCTGCTGCTCGCCATCGCCGCGATCTGGGAAATCTATGCCCGGCAGCTGAATAATCCGCTGTTGGTGCCGACCTTTTTCGAGACGGTTCGGACGTTCTTGGCCGCAATCGCGTCCGGCGAGTTGCCCGACAGGGCAGTCAACTCGGTACGTTTGCTGCTGCAGGGCTATGCACTGGGTCTGGCGCTGGCGCTGGCATTCACCATGCTCGCCATGATGACCCGGATCGGCAACGATCTGCTCGAGACGCTGACCTCGATGTTCAACCCGCTGCCCTCCATCGCGCTGCTGCCGCTGGCGCTGATCTGGTTCGGCCTCGGCGACAACAGCATCATCTTCGTCCTCGTTCATGCGGTGCTGTGGGCCGTTGCCCTGAACGCGCACTCGGGTTTCCGGTCGGTGTCGAACACGCTGCGCATGGTGGGACGCAATTATGGTCTCTCAGGGACGCGGTTCGTTTTCAAGATCCTGATCCCCGCGGCCTTCCCAAGCATCCTGACGGGCCTCAAGATCGGCTGGGCGTTCGCTTGGCGCACACTGATCGCCGCCGAGCTCGTGTTCGGGGCAAGCTCCGGCAAGGGCGGCCTTGGCTGGTTCATTTACGAGAGCAAGAACATGCTCGACATCCCGTCCGTTTTTGCCGGGCTGTTCTCGGTGATTTTGATCGGCTTGATAGTCGAGAACCTGATCTTCCGCAACCTGGAGATCGCCACCGTTCGCAAGTGGGGCATGCAGAATTAATTTACGGTTCTTGGGCGATTCGCGGGAACGGGGCTGTAAGGGTGTTACGGATGCGTGCTGCATCTTTCCGCGCTTGCTGAGGTCCTCAGGGTGCCAAGTGGGATCCAAGCTGAGCTCAGCACCCGCGCCTTTTCCAACGTCAATGGAGGCGAGTTGCGGGTGCGCTTGTTGCCAGGTTGGAGGGCGCGGCCTCTGATCCCCTGTGCCGGCGGATCTCGTGCTCACCGTCCGCTTGCACTGCCGAGGGTAGGGCCGTAGGTTTGACGTCAATGAACGCTGTGCTTATCAAAGTGGTGCGAGCATCTCCGTGTCGGACAATCTCGGTTGCGAAACAGAACAATCACGCATTGAGCTGACTATCTCGTCATTTATCGCCAGAACGCGTTATGAAGATCTGTCGACCGAAGCTATCGCGAAAACGAAGACGTTCCTGCTCGACTCGGTGGGTGTGGGCCTTGCCGGGACGTCGGATCCGAATGCTGCTCGCGTCCTGGCTGCGGCGGAGCGTTGGGGAAGGGGCGACGAGGCGACAGCCTGGGGAAGCGGCGCCAAACTCCCGGCGCCATCTGCGGCTTTCGCCAACGCCTACCTGATACACTGCCTCGAATACGACTGCATTCACGAGCGTGCAGTGATGCACCCGATGGCAACTCTGCTGCCGGCGCTCATGGCGTGGTGCGAGCGTGCCGCCCAACAGGGCAAGCCTGTAGATGGCAAACGGTTCCTGAACGCGATCGCCGTGGGGGTGGACATTTCGGGGCTGATCGGATCGGCGACTAAATCCGGTCTCCGGTTCTTCCGCCCGGCGACTGCCGGAGGCTTCGGTGCAGCCGCAGCCATCGCAAGTGCCGCCGGCTGGGAAGAGGATCAGGTCAGAAACACGCTCGCTATTCATTGCGGTCAGGTTTCCGGCACGATGCAGGCCCATGTGGAAGGCTCGCCGACGCTTGGTCTCCAGATCGGTTTCAACTCGCGTGCTGCCGTGATGGCGAACGATCTCGTCGCTGCCGGGCTCACTGGTCCGCGCGACTTCCTAACCGGCCAATTCGGATATTTTGCGCTATTCGAGAATGGATCATTCGATCCGAACGTGATTGAGGACGAGCTTGGGCGGGTTCGGCAGATTACAAAGCTGTCGCACAAGCCCTTTCCGAGTGGCCGGCTGAGCCATGGCGGCGTCGACGGCTTGCGCCGGCTGATGGCAGAGCACGGATTCCCAGCGGAAGCGGTCGCCGAGATCACGGTCCATGTGCCGCCTCTGGTCATGCGGCTGATGGGCCGCCCGCTCACCGAAAAGCCTACCGCCAATCACGCCAAACTGTGTCTTCCGTTCGTGATGGGCACGTACTTGGCACGGGGGCGTGTCGACGTGCCGGATTTCGGCTCGGCCGAGATGCTCAATGATCCAGCCGTGCACGCGTATGCGTCCAGGATCCGCCTCGTGCCCGATGACAATACCGATCAGAACGCGATAGCGCCGCAGCGCGTCGTGGTGAGGCTAACCGACGGCACCGAGCACGCGACCACGATCACCACAATCTACGGTCATCCGGATGCTGCATTGACGGAGGCCGAGAACCTGGACAAGTTCTCGCGCAACTGCAGCTATGCACGGCCGCCGCTCTCTCTTGCATTGCAGGACCGGACGATCGCCTTCATCGAGAATTTGGAAGAGGCGGAGGACACCTCACAACTGCCACGCCTGTTCGTTCCACCTCGCGATAGAGCGGGGTGAATTTTCTCGCGAGAAGGAAGGCAAAACCCGCGTGGTTCGGCCTAGACGACCCGCTCAGACCGCAATCTCTCGATTTCCGCGGCACTGAGCCCGAATTCTTCCAGAATTTCGTCTGTGTGCTCACCCTTATCCGGTGCTGGCTCTTTGATTTGTGCCGGAGTACGTGAAAGGACCAGAGGCTGGCCGACGAGCTCGACGTCGCCGCGCGCCGGGTGGGGACACGGGACCGCCATCTGCAGATGCTGAACCTGCGGATCGGCGAAGACTTCGTCCATCCTATAAATTGGTCCTGCGGGAACGCCTGCGTCAGCGAGTGCCCTCAGCCATTCCGCACTTGTTCGCTCCCGAAACAGCGGCTCAATCAGAGATCGCACCTGCGGCCTGTTCTCGAATCGCGCTTCGACCGACGCAAAGCGCTCATCGCTGCCGAGCTCTGCCAATCCCAGCACCTCACACAGACTGCGCCACTGGCCATCTCCACCGACGCCGAGGTTGATGTAGCCGTCGCGCGTCTGAAAGACTCCCATGGGTGTGGAGTACGGATGATCATTGCCCGCCTGCTCGGGGACGACTTTATCGACGAGGTACCGAGCCGCCTGAAAATCAAGCAGGGCGATCTGTGCCTGCAGCAGGGATGAGTGGACCCACTGTCCAACCCCCGAACGCTCCCGTTCGGCCAAGGCGATCAGGATTCCAATGGCAGCGTAAAGTCCTGCGGAAATGTCGGCAACTGCTGCTCCGGCGCGGACAGGGCCCTGGCCGGGTAAACC
>JAEVZQ010000426.1 GCA_023392135.1 Pseudomonadota bacterium
CACGGCTAGGCTGCCGCCGGCCGTTTCTACTAAATGAAGGCCGATTATTCACCAGACGCCCGCGTCGCCGCCGTTGTCCATATATACTATGAGGACCTCGCCGAAGAGCTTCGTGAGCACCTCGGCAACATCCCTGGTTCTCCAGATCTATTCATTTCGACGACCGACGAATTAAAGAAGCAACGTATCTGCCGCTGTTTCGCATCCTGGCCCGGCAATGTTGAGGTCAGGGTTGTCGAAAACAGAGGGCGGGACATCGCGCCCAAGCTCATAGCTTTTCGCCAAATATACGATAGATACGATTATATCCTCCATGCCCATACGAAGCGGTCACCACACGACACCGCACTTGCGGGTTGGCGCCGATATTTGTTGAAGACGCTGCTCGGAAGCTCGGAGATCGTGTCGAGCATTTTTCATGCGTTCACGCACGATCCGAGACTCGGCATGGTCGCCCCCCAGCATTTCGCCTCGTTATCAGGCGCGATCGATTGGGGGAGAAATCTTCCGATCACAGAGAAACTTGCCCGGAGGATGCAGTTCAGTCTCGATCCGGACCGCACGCCCGACTTTCCCTCAGGCTCGATGTTTTGGGCCCGCAGCGCCGCGTTACGCCCACTCCTGGATCTCAACCTGGGCTTCGAGGAATTCGACGAAGAGGAAGGGCAGTTCGACGGAACGCTGGCTCATGCCATCGAACGGTTGTTCTTTTTCGCGTGCGAGAAGTCTGGATTCAATTGGATGAAAATCGCGGAGCGGGACTCGCGGGATTGCCTAGGCTCTCTAATCAGTATTTCTCAACCCGCAGATCTCGATCAGTTCTTATCCCGTCACGGGGTCGAGCTTCTTGCAGAAGGCGTGTCGGAACAGCCGCTCCAACCAGTGTCGCTGCCGAGCAGGAGTGTTGGCGCAGTCGATCCGGCGCCAATGCCAGCAATTATTGCTCTGCGTGACGAGAACGACACCCAATCATCTTGCGGTCGCGACACCAAGCCAAGCGAGGCAATGCGAGTGTCATACCAATCGTTCCCCGACCAGAAAGGCTCCTCTGACAGCAGCGCCAAGCTCGAGGCCTTACGGCTGCCTGACCTCACCGGAAAGTCGTTCCTCGATATCGGGTGTAACGAAGGGTTCTTTTGTGGCGAAGCGCTACGGCGGGGCGCTGCGCGGGTGGTCGGGATTGATGCCTCGGAGAACAGCATAAGAAGAGCAAAGGATCGCTTTCCGAATGCCGATTTCAGGTGTCAGACGTGGGAGCGCCTGCCCAATGAGGAATTCGACGTCATCATCATGCTCTCGGCGCTGCACTACGAGCCGCGGCCACGCCAACTCATGGCGCGGATCGCCCAGCGGCTGAGGCCTGATGGCCTCTTCATTCTCGAAACCGGCGTCAGCATGGAGTTGGCTAAGCTCTGGTTCGAGGTTCCCCGCGGGGTCGGGCCAGTCCTCTATCCAACAGAGCCCCTGCTCATGGAAAATGTCCTCGCTGACTTCGCGGCAAGGCAGATAGGCCCGAGCGTGAACCAGGCCGGGGACCCGCTAGCCCGATTCGTCTATCACTGCCGGAAGCTGGCTCCCATGTTCCTGGTCATATCCGGACCTTCTGGAATCGGAAAATCAACCTTCACTAGGCAATTCGAGCAGCTAGGCGCCGACGTCCTTCAAGCGGACCTCGCCCTCGTACGTGCAAAGAACTTCGATATCAAATCCTCAAATGGAAAATTCAACCGCTACCTTGAGACACTGGATCATCGTCGGATAAAGACATGGATAGATGAGATTTGCGATCCAAAACTGGCCGCGGCCGTAGGGCGTTTCCTGTTCCAGAGTGCACCGAAGGAAAAGACGGTGACGATTGCCGAGGGATACGCATTCGAGCATCCAGTCATCCGTGAAGCGTTCCTGAAGTGTCTCGATGAAGCCGGATGCCGCTTCTGGATCACGTCTTCCGGAAATTTGAGCCGATAACCTAATCCGCTTCGTCTGGCGGAGCGCTCACCGCGCTCCTCTGGTTAGAAGAGCACGCCCGTGGACGTCCTTCCGATTAAACCGCATGGCCTCTTTCTCCTGTGCCCCAAGGAGCTCTCGGACCCCCGAGGCACGTTTTCAGAGGTCTACAGCCGTTCGAAGCTCTCGGCCCATGGAATTCACACCGAGTTCGTGCAGGACAACCAATCGTTGTCGCTTTCGGCGGGGACCGTGCGTGGCCTTCATTTCCAGACGCCACCCTTTGCGCAGGCCAAGCTTGTGCGGGTTATCCGTGGACGCATTCTCGACGTAGCCGTGGATATTCGCGGAGGCTCGCCGACGTACGGGCGGCATGTCGCCGTTGAGCTGTCGGCTGACAACCAGAAGCAACTCTTTATTCCAATAGGGTTTGGGCACGGCTTCTGCACACTCGAGCCTCACACGGAGGTCCTCTACAAGGTGTCTATGCCTTACGCACCACAGCATGATGCCGGCCTGCTGTGGAATGATCCAGCAATAGGCATATCCTGGCCTATTGACGCGGGCCGAGCAGTACTTTCTGAGAAGGACGCCCGGCTGCCGCTTTTGCGCGAATTTCGAACGCCATTCTGATGACGGGGGGAGCAGGATGATATGCGCGTTATCGTAACTGGGGGTGCAGGCTTTATCGGATCGGCCGTGTGCCGCTATCTCGCTTGCGTAAAGAGGTGGTCGGTGGTCAATATCGATAAGCTCACCTATGCCGCCAATCTGGAGTCGCTGGCACATATCGCCAGCGCTTCGCACTACCGCTTCATCCGCGCAGACATTTGCGACCGTGCAGCCCTTGCGGGCATCTTCGCGGAGGTCCAGCCGGACGCCATCATCAATCTCGCTGCGGAGAGCCACGTCGATCGGTCGATCACCGGCTCTGCTGACTTCATCGCGACGAATATCGTCGGCACCTACACGCTGCTCGAAGCGGCCCGCAGCTACTGGGTGGGGCTTCAACCCGCGCGCAAGGCGAAATTCCGCTTTCTCCACGTCTCGACCGATGAAGTTTACGGCAGCCTCGACCCCGGGCAGCTCTTTACGGAGCGCACGCCTTACGATCCACGATCACCCTACTCGGCCAGCAAGGGGGCTTCTGATCATCTCGCCTCCGCTTGGCACCATACGTATGGATTGCCGATCCTCATCACCAACTGCTCGAACAACTATGGGCCTTACCAATTCCCCGAGAAGCTGATCCCGCTCACTATTCTGAATGCGCTCGAGGGCAAACCTCTGCCTATTTATGGAGATGGCGAGAACGAGCGCGATTGGCTCTATGTCGACGACCATGTAAGGGCGCTGGCCCTTGCCCTCGAGAAGGGCAGGGTCGGCGAGACCTATGTAATCGGTGGCCGGGAGCCGCGACAGAACATCGAGGTGGTGCAACGCGTTTGCGAGGTCCTGGACAGGCTGCTGCCGCGAAAATGCTCTTATCTCGAGCTGATTACGTTCGTGAAAGATCGGCCGGGTCATGACCGGCGCTACGCGATCGATCCCAGCAAAATCGAAACCGAGCTCAACTGGCGGCCAGAGGAGACATTCGCGACCGGCCTCGAAAATACGGTCCGCTGGTATCTTGAGAACGAGGACTGGTGGCGGCCATTGCGTGAGCGCATCTATGGCGGCGAGCGGCTCGGCTTGATCTCGGAGGCCGCAGAGTGAGCTGCGAGCTTCGACGTGCGGTGGTCATCGGCTACAGCGGTCAGCTCGCCACTGCTCTGCGGGAAAGCCTGCCAGCAGCAGGCTTCGATGTTGTCACACTCACCCGACCGCACATCGACCTCCTGGAACCCCGAGGACTTGCGGCTGCCATCCAAGCGGCCAGACCGGCCATCGTCATCAATGCGGCTGCGTACACTGCGGTCGACCAGGCCGAGGACGATCCCGACACGGCTTTTGCCGTCAATGGGACTGCTGCTGGTGTCGTATCTGCCGCCGCTGCCGAGGCAGGCTGCCCAGTTGTCCACTTCTCGACGGACTACGTGTTCGACGGCAGCAAGACGGCACCGTACTGGGAAGACGACTCGCCGGTACCTTTGAGCGTCTATGGTGCTTCGAAACTTGCCGGCGAGCAGGCAGTGGCTGCCGCCAATCCCTGCCACGTCATCCTGAGGACGTCCTGGGTGTGCAGTCCCTGGGGTCGAAACTTCGTCCGCACGATGTTGCGGCTCGCTCGCGAGCGGGAAACTATTTGTGTCGTCGACGATCAGCACGGCGCGCCCACATTCGCCAGCGATCTCGCCAGCGCTGTCGGGGTCCTCGCTCACACCCTCATTGAAGCCGAGGGGGAGCCGCGGCTTCGCGGCATTTTCCACATTACGAACGCAGGCGAGGCGACCTGGTGCGGCTTCGCCCGCGCCATCATGGCGGCCGCCAACAAGCGGGGAATGGAAACG
>JAEVZQ010000462.1 GCA_023392135.1 Pseudomonadota bacterium
GCCATGAGTTGCGCCTGCAGATCGGTCGGGAAGCCTGGGAACGGCTGGGTTTCGACCGTAACGGGCTCGTTGTGGGCGCCGTTGCGGGAGACACGGATACCGCCATCCGATGACGATACGGTCACGCCAGTGCGCTCCAGCGCCTGCAGTGCGGTGGCCAGGAGCTCCGGACGCGCGCCTTCGAGGAACAGGTCACCTCCCGTAGCCGCGACAGCAAAGGCATAGGTGCCGGTCTCGATCCGGTCTGGCAGCACGTGATGAACGGCGCCTTCGAGCCGGTTACGGCCCTGGATCCTGAGCGTCGATGTGCCGATACCGTCGATCTGCGCGCCCATTTTGACGAGACAGCTCGCCACATCGGCGACCTCCGGCTCGCGGGCGGCGTTCTCGATGACGGTCTCCCCCTCGGCCAGTGCGGCAGCCATCAGTACGTTGTGGGTCGCGCCGACCGATACTTTCGGGAAGATGATCCGGTTGCCCCGGAGTCCCTTGGGCGCGCGCGCAACCACGTAGCCGCCGTCGATATCGATCTCGGCGCCAAGGGCCTTGAGCCCCATCAGATGGAGGTCGACGGGGCGCGTGCCGATGGCGCAGCCGCCCGGCATCGAGACCTTCGCCTCGCCCATGCGGGCCACCAGCGGACCGAGCACCCAGAAGCTCGCTCGCATCCGGCTCACCATCTCGTAGGGCGCGGTGGTGTCGACGATATCGCGCGCCGTGAAATGAAAGGTTTCGCCCGAACTCTGGCCCGCCCCTGCCCGCTTGCCGTCCACCGAATGGTCGACCCCGTGGTTGCGCAGGATGCGCGCCAGCAGGTTCACGTCAGCGAGATTGGGGACGTTCTTGAGCGTCAGGCGGTCCTGCGTCAGCAGGCTCGCGATCATCAGCGGCAAAGCGGCATTCTTTGCGCCCGAGATGGGGATGGTGCCCTCGAGGCGATGGCCACCAACGATCCTGATGCGGTCCATGAACTTTCCGTGCGTGATACGTGAGTAGATTCTAGTGCTAGCGAAATGCGCCGGAATCTGGATCGCGTCAAATCAAGATCGGGTTCCCGGCGGCCTGGCTGGCTGCCGGGCCGCAAACAGTCAGCCATAAAGGGCTGGGCATTCGTGCATGCCCTGCCAAGCCTTCAGGACGCCCGTTCCTCGGCCTCACTGGGCTCGGTGCTCCCATCAGAACGCCGCGCCCGCGCCAACGCCTTACGTTTCAAGAGGTTGGCGCGAAGCTGCTGTGCGAGGCGTTCCCGCCGTTCGGCACGAGCATCCTTTCGATTGTCTTGCTTAAGCTCACGTGACATCGGAGCGGTCCCACTTCCCTCGACGGCTGCGAGTGTCCGCGCAACAGGTAACTGCATCGGGCTCTGCCAGCAAGTGCCTCTATCAACCGCAAGGTGAGGACCGCGATCCACTTGACTGACCAAAGCCTCGGCGGCACGCTGATTGTGTTCAAGCTGGCCGCTTTGATGCCGGCCGGTCCTGCCCCAGATCTGCGTGAGCGCCATGATCATCAAGGTCCTGGGTTCGGCTGCCGGCGGCGGTTTCCCGCAGTGGAACTGCAACTGCCGCAATTGCGCCGACGTGCGCCGCGGCGGTGCCGGTCTGGAGCCACGCACGCAATCGTCCCTGGCGGCGAGTGCCGACGGGCGGAGCTGGACCCTGATCAATGCGTCGCCGGACCTGCGCCAGCAGATCGCCGCCAACGCGGAGCTCAGCCCCGGCGACGGCGATCCGCTCCGCAGCAGCCCGATCAGAAGCGTGGTGCTGACCAACGCCGATATCGACCATGTCGCCGGCCTCCTGAATCTACGCGAAGGTCAGCCGCTGACGATTTATGCCGACCCGCGGGTCCACTCGGCGCTGGCGGGAAGCCCCGTCTTTGCGGTGCTCGCCCCCCGATTGGTCGAACGTGTTTCGATCCGGAGCAACGAGCCATTCGAGCCGGCAGGCTGCGCCGGCCTGAGCGTCGAAGGCTTCACCGTACCCGGAAAGATTGCTCTCTATCTGGAAGACGAGTCGGCCGGGCCGGATTTTGGCACCAC
The DNA here is from genome assembly GCA_023392135.1 of Pseudomonadota bacterium. GTDB lineage: Bacteria > Pseudomonadota > Alphaproteobacteria > Rhizobiales > Hyphomicrobiaceae > ZC4RG25. Next base: position 2,042 of record JAEVZQ010000462.1, read on the forward strand.
CCCTGGTGACACGATCGGCCTTAAGCTCGTCGACACGCGCACGGGTCGTTTCGCCTGCTACGTGCCGGGCTGTGCTGCCGTGGACGCCTCGCTGCTTCGCCGCATGTCCGGAGCGGCCGCCATCCTTTTCGATGGCACGCTCTACGCAGACGACGAGATGATCGCGCAGGGTCTTTCGCAGAAGACCGGCCGGCGCATGGGCCATGTCAGCATGTCGGGGCCTCACGGCTCGGTGGCGGTTCTCGCCGGGCTAGAGGTCGGCCGCCGCATCTTCACGCACATCAACAATTCAAATCCGGCCCTGCGGCGAGGCTCGCCTGAGCGGGCCTGCATCGAATCAGCCGGATGGGAAATCGCCCACGACGGCATGGAGGTCGTCCTGTGATGAGCCCGATGGCGCCTGAAGAGCTCGAGCGGCAGATCCGCGCCGTGGGCGCCGAGCGCTACCATGACAAGCATCCGTTCCACCGCCTGCTCCACTCCGGCAAGCTCGACAAGGGTCAGGTCCAGGCCTGGGCGCTCAACCGGTATTGCTACCAGGCCACCGTGCCGCGCAAAGACGCCGCCCTGATGAGCCGCACCACCGATCGCGAGCTGCGTCGCGAGTGGGTGCACCGGGTCCTCGACCATGACGGCAGCGGCGAGGAGGAAGGCGGGATCGAGCGCTGGCTCGTCCTGACGGATGGCCTCGGCCTCGACCGAGCTTACGTGACATCCATAGCCGGCGCCCTGCCCGCCACGAGATTCGCCGTCGAAGCCTACGTGAAGTTCGTGCACGAGCGCTCGCTCGTGGAAGCCATTGCCTCGTCTCTGACGGAGCTGTTCGCGCCCTCGATCCATCGCGAGCGGATTGCGGGAATGCTGGAGCACTACGACTTCATCGACGATAAGGTGATGGCCTACTTCCGCCGCCGTCTCAGCCAAGCGACCCGCGACGCGGATTTTGCCCTCGATTACGTCAAACGACACGCTACGACGCGTGAGTTGCAGGAGCTTTGCGTCGAGGCGGTGCGCTTCAAGTGCCACGTGCTCTGGGCACAGCTCGACGCGCTTCACCATGCCTACGTCACGCCAGGGCTCATTCCACCGGGCGCCTTCAGGCCGGAACAAGCGCCCTGATCATCGGCAGCAGGCACTACCGTGTCATTCGTCGCCTTGCGTACCGTACGGCGATAGGTTAGACCGAGCGCGACTGAGGACATGCTGCCGTAGCTCAGTGGTAGAGCACTCCCTTGGTAAACTTGCCCGCCTGACCGGAAACGGCCAGGAGCGCACCGCCCAAATTCGGGGAAACCGTCCGGTCCGGCCGACGGCAATCCCGAGCCAAGCCCGGAACCCCGGGAAGGTGTAGAGGCCAGACGGGTGGCATCTAAGGGTCCCCTCTCTCTCAGGAGGCGGGACCTATGATGAAGGGATGGTCCAGCGCACGAACGCCGTCAGCGGCGGGCGCGAAAGCGCAGGTGCGATGAAGGGAGAGGTCGTGCGTTCAATCCGCACCGGCAGCACCATTTTCCATCGGCCGTTCCCTCCACGGCGGCACTTTCGTTTCGGCGCCCTGCCCGCCGTCGACTGACGACCTTGATCGTTGACGCCTCGGCGGCCTGTCGGTAGCTTGCTCCATCCATTTGAGACGTTCTGTTCCAATTTTTTGGAACAGTTCTGACTTGCGGTACTTTGGACCGGATGACGCGGAGCGCTCCGACGGCATGGATGAGATTGCGGCACGTGAAGCTTTCGAAACGGCGCTCCGCACGCAGCACCAGGACTTCGAGACGTTCTTTCTCTCGCGTCTGTTCGGACTTTCGTTCACGTACACGGACGAGACCTGCCGCATCGAGTTTCCGATCCACGATTTCATGTTCAACCCGCAGGGCACCCTGCACGGCGGTGTCGCGGCGCTGGTCCTGGACGTCGCAATGGGGCACCTGCTGAAACGGTCGCTTGGAGTGCCTGGCACGACGCTGGAGATGAAGGCGCAGTATCTCTCGCCTCTGCGCCCACCCGGCGCCAGTTGTGAGTCGCGCTTTCTGCGGAAGGGGCAACGGATCGCATTTCTCGAGGCACGCATGTGGGATGCCGAGGGGACGCTCGCGGCAGTGGCCAATGCGACCTGGCGGATCAACAGGCCTTTCAAGAGAGAAGCGGGTGCCTGAGCGGAAGCAACCTCGCCGGACCGGGCGCGACATGCTGGAGGACGAAAATTGAAGCCGACCATCCTGACCTGCGCCGTAACCGGCACCTTCCCCACCCGTGAGCACAACCCCAACCTGCCGGTCACGCCCGAGGAGATCGCCAACGCCTGCATCGCAGCGGCAAAGGCCGGCGCTGCGATCTGCCACATTCATGTCCGCGACCCCGAAACGGGACGCCCGAGCATGAAGCTGGATTATTACAGGGAGGTTGTCCGACGGCTGCGCTCGAGCGATGTCGATCTCATCATCAATCTGACCACCGGGCCGGGTGGCCGCTTCATCCCGAGTGATGATGAGCCGGCCAGGGCGGCACCGGGAACACTGCTCACGACACCTGAGATCCGCACCGAGCACATCGTCGAGCTGAAGCCCGAGATCTGCAGCCTGGACCTGAACACGATGTGGTTCGGCGGCGGGGCGGTGATCAATTCGCCGCGTAACATCCGCATCATGGCGGAGCGGATCTACGCCGCCGGCGTGAAGCCGGAGTTGGAGGTATTCGATACCGGTGACATCTTGCTGTCGCGCGACCTGTTCGCAGAGGGCACTCTATGTGGGCCTGCGTTGTTCCAGGTCGTCACGGGCGTGAAGTACGGCATGGCCGCCACGCCGGAGACCATGTGCTATGCGAAATCGCTTTTGCCGAACGACTGCGAGTGGGCCGCGTTCGGAGCGGGCCGAATGGCGTTCCCGATGCTGGCGCAGGCCTTCGTGCTGGGCGGCCATTGCCGGATCGGCATGGAGGATACCGTACACCTCGCCAAGGGCGTACTGGCGCCCGACAATGCTGCGCTCGTCGAGAAGGCGGTGCGGATCATAGAAGGTCTGGGCGGCAAGGTCGCCAGCACGGCGGAAGCCCGCCAGATTCTCGGACTGGCGGACCACCACGCGGGCTGAAAGGAAGCTTCAGCGGATTTGCTGCGAGCTGCCTCTGATCCAGCCCAGAATGAAGAGGAAAACCACCGCGCCGACCGTCGCAACGATGATCGAGGCGAGATTGAAGCCCTGCCGGTACTCGAAGCCGAGCAGCGTGCTGAACAAAAACCCGCCGACGAAGGCGCCGACGATGCCAACGAGCAGGTTCGTCAATAATCCCTGATCTCTCCCCGTTATCTGCTCCGCAAGCCAGCCGGCAATCAGGCCGACAATGATCCAGGCGATGATACTCACCGCAGTTTCTCCTGTTGGGGCCACTTACAGCACATAACGCCTGACTTGCTGGAGAGTTCACGGGTCGTTCCGGTTTGATGAACATGGAACGGCACTGTGGCGCGACCCTGATCTCATCTCCGCCGAAAGAAGGCCTGCTTCTACCTGATCGGTATCAAGCGTTAGCGGATCGACGGCTCGCGAAATAACCGATGACGGCGATCACCGCCGGCTGCCAGGTTGCATAGAGCAGCAATCCTGCACTCTGCCGGTTCGACGACCAGACCAGCAGCAGTCCGGAGGCCGCTCCCACCACCAGCGTTGCCAGCAGAGCAAGCAGGGTATTCCGCATCGGCGTGCCGATTCGCACGCCGATGAAGGCTACGAGCGCCCCGACGGCACCTCCGCCGACGCCAGCGACTGCCAGACGGGTATACTCGTCGGTGGTCATAGCCCCCAGCCTGTCGAACGCGGCGATGCCGGCCTGCACCGCCAGCTGCCAGCCGACCCAGGTCACGATGAGCGAGAGGATGGCTGCGATCACGCCGCGAGATCCGAGCCGCCAAGTCAGCGCGCCAGTGACGAGCCCGAACCAAAAGCCCGGCAGCATAAGCTGCGGGTTGATCAGATAGGATGTCAGCAGGGCTTGGACATCATGGGACAGCCGCGGCATGCCCTCCGTGGCATAGCTGAGCACGCCAGATGCCACCGCTGCCGCGACCAGCGGAACGATGCTGCGAACCGGTGATGGCATGGCCCCCTCGCCAATAACCTGATGCCGCCCTTTTCGCGGCGATCTGAGGCGAAGTTGTGATGGCGAAATCGATGGCCCCAAGCGCGCAGTAAACCATCGGCCGATGCGCTTGCAGTGTGGTGATCAGGAAATTCGACATACTTGGCGGAGGGAGAGCGCGCCCCCGTCGCGCACTGCTCTGCAGGCCATCACTGGCTGAGCCAGGTGGAAGCTGAGCGCCGTGCGCGAGTCGCGCGGCGAAAGAAGATGGCTCTCTTCGTAATGCAGGACCTTCTCACCCGCTGCCAGGGGTGACTGTCCCGCCTCACTTAACTTTTGTTCTAGTATTCTGGCTAATGTGGCGCTCCCTACGGGAGTCGAACCCGTCTTTCCAGATTGAAAATCTGGCTGGTAGCGTTTGCGCATAAAGGCCTATTCCACATTTGCACGTTTTGTTCCCGCAATTATGAATCAATAACTTACAGACGTTTTTGGAATGGCGTCGGTCAGCTTGTCGACGTTAACGCACGCGCTCCGCCAGAGCAGAATAGAAGAACCGAGTCACCTAGCAGGGTGCTCGCCTCAAGGT
>JAEVZQ010000473.1 GCA_023392135.1 Pseudomonadota bacterium
CAGATCATGTGTTCCGATCACGTTCACCTCGAGCTGCCGGCGCAGGGCCTCTGCCGTGATGTCCTCGACCGCTCCAGGCTGGCTGTAGGCAGCGTTGTTGAACAGCGCATAAAGCCGTCCGCCCGTCCGGCTCAGCGCGTCTTGGGCACAGGCTGCGATGGCGTTCGGATCGGCAAGCTCCAGATAGAGCGCCTCGAGCCCGAGGTCGGCTTCAAGTCGCTTCAGGTCTTCCTGCTTACGGGCGGTCGCGAGTACGCGCCAGCCTCGCGCCTTCAGGGTCACCGCCGAGGCGAGCCCGATGCCAGATGAGCAGCCGGTAATCAGAATGGTTCGGTCAGCCATTTTCGTGAAGTCGCCAACTCGTGAAGTGGTGAAGTCGTGGTAGGTTGACCACCGCACCATTTCACGATCTCACGCAAGGGCTCTTGCATGTCTGAGGACTTGAAGCCGCAAACCATACTCGCGCAGGCAGGAGGAGGTGTTGATGCCGAAACCGGTGCCATCGTGCCTCCGGTTCACATTGCGACGACATATCTGCGTGATCCGGACAACCAGTACCGCAAGGGCTACTCATATGGCCGCCCGGACAATCCGACCGTTCGTCAGACCGAAGCCGTATTGACCGCGCTCGAAGGGGCAGCATCCAGCCTGCTGTTTTCTTCCGGCATGGCGGCGGCAACATCGCTGTTCCTGGCGCTGCCCCGGCCGGCGCACGTGATCGCGCCACGCGTCATGTACTGGGGATTGCGGAAGTGGCTCATCGATGATGCGCCGAGCCACGGCCTGTCCGTGAGTTTTGTCGACGGCTCCGTGCTTGATGCCTTTTCCTCGGCCGTGCGCCCCGGCGAGACCAAGCTCGTCTGGATCGAGACACCGGCGAATCCGCTCTGGACCATCACGGACATCAACGCTGCGGCCGCTATCGCTCATCGGGCGGGAGCCTGGGTCGCGGTGGATTCGACGGTCGCGACACCCCTCCTGACGCGCCCGATCGCGCAAGGCGCCGACGTGGTCATGCATTCCGCAACGAAATACCTCAATGGCCACTCCGATGCGATTGCAGGCGCGCTGTGCTTCGCTGCGTCGGACGAGCTTTTCGAACGCGCGGTCGCCGTGCGCAGCCGCCACGGCGCCATACTCGGTCCGATGGAGGCGGCATTACTGCTGCGCGGACTGCGCACGCTGCATTTGAGGGTCAGCGCACAATGTGCAGCGGCGATGACCATAGCTCAGCACTTTGCAAACTATCCGCGGATTGCGGAGGTGTTATATCCGGGCCTGGAAACTCATCCGGGGCACGTTATTGCCGCGCGCCAGATGCGAGGCGGGTTCGGCGGAATGTTGTCGATCCGCGCCAAAGGCGGCGAGAAGGCGGCCATTGCGGCGGCGGCCCGTGTTGCGGTTTGGAAACGCGCCACGTCGCTGGGTGGCGTCGAAAGCCTGATCGAGCATCGCGCCAGTGTGGAAGGCGAGGGCAGCCCGTGCCCTACGGATTTGCTGCGGCTCTCGGTTGGCATCGAAGCGGTCGAAGACCTTATTGCCGATCTGGAGCGAGCCCTCTCAGCCGACGAGACCTGAGGGCTGCAGGTCGGATCACTTAGTCTTGGCGACGCGCTCGATCAGGGCGATGGCAGCCGCCGGATTGTGAGGCTTGTGGCCGCTGATGACGTAGAGATAGACGTCGCGAGGTTTATCATCACCCTTGGCAGGACCGATCGTGCGAAGACCCGAAGGGATCTTGCCTTCCGCCCACGCCCGTGCGCGCCGCGACCATTGATCGAGCTCCTTCGGCGTGTAACCGGCCTCGACGGCGTCGCTGGTTCCCATGATCCGGGCGTAGACGAACGGAGCCGTGAGATCGGCGATTTGCGGGTAGCGGGAATCGCAGGCGATGACCACGGCGATGCCATGCTCCTTCAGCATCGCTGTGAAGTCCGGGCTGCAGAAGCTCTCGTGCCGTACCTCGACCGCGTGTCGAACGGGATGGCCAGCGATGCGCGAAGGCAGCAGCTTGAGGAAAGCTATGAAATCGTCGGGATCGAACTTCTTGGTCGGCATGAATTGCCAGTTGATCGGGCCGAGTTTGTCCTTCAGCTCCATGACCCCGCTGGTGAAAAACCGCTCGATCGATGGACCAGCCTCCGCGAGGACACGCCGGTTCGTCGCGAACCTTGGCCCTTTCACTGAGAATACAAAGCCGTCGGGAGTTTCCTCGTACCACCTGGCGAAGCTCTCGGGCTTTTGCGACCCGTAGTACGTACTGTTGACCTCAATCGAGGTGAGCTTGCGGCTGGCATACTCGAGCTCGCGCTTGTGGGCCAGACCGGGCGGATAGAACGAGCCGCGCCAAGGCTCGAATGTCCATCCCCCAACACCAATCCGGATCCTGCCCCGCTTTTCGGGCATGACGGCATGCCTCCACAGATCTATGGGCGGTCCGAAAGTGAATGCAGAGGCGCGCGCCCTGTCGACGAGCCGATGCCAGATCAGCGAATCTCAATTGGCACCTTACCCAACCTTATAGCCTGTGCCGCTTGAACTCATAGGCTGAAATGTCGACCATGGGGAGAGATGCCAGCGAACGGCAAGCCGCGGAGCTGAACATGATCCCAATCCGGTCGGGTGCCTCGATCTCGCGTCGCGCGCTCATTGGAACGATGGCCGGCGCGGGCGGATATGCGCTGTTGCCGCGCCGTTTGCATGCGGGAGTGCCCGATCGCCCCATTCCGCTGAGAGCCGAGCCCGGCGCGGCCCGGTTCCTCCCACAGGGAGAACCAACGCGCATCTGGGGTTACGGAGGAAGCGTTCCCGGCCCGGAAATTCGCATCCGGCAGGGTGGCGAAGTCCGCGCGCGGCTGAGCAACGGCATCGGCGAGCCGACCACGATCCATTGGCACGGCGTCCGCATCGACAATGCCATGGACGGCGTGGCTCATCTCACACAGCCTCCCGTCGAGCCGGGCCAATCGTTCGATTACCGATTCAAAGTACCGGACGCGGGCACGTTCTGGTATCACCCGCACGCTCATCAGATCATGCAGCAGGACCGCGGCCTTTACGGCCTGCTCATCGTCGAGGAACCCGAGCCGGTTGCGGTCGATCGCGACGTTTCCCTCATCATCGACGATTGGCGGCTGAACGCCGACGGCACGATCGAGACGCAGAGCCTGGCCCATCTGTTCGATGCCGCCCACGCCGGCCGCATCGGCAA
>JAEVZQ010000481.1 GCA_023392135.1 Pseudomonadota bacterium
CCCACGCCGACGAACATTTCGACGAACTCGGAGCCCGAAATCGAGAAGAATGGCACCCCTGCCTCGCCGGCCACCGCCTTCGCCATCAGGGTCTTGCCGGTTCCGGGTGGACCAACCAGCAGGATACCCTTGGGAATACGGGCTCCGAGCCGACCGTATTTCTCCTTGTCCTTCAGGAATGACACGATTTCCTGCAGCTCGGATTTGGCCTCGTCCACCCCGGCGACGTCATCGAATGTGACGCCCGTGTTGCGCTCCACCAGCACCCGCGCCTTCGACTTGCCGACATTCATCAGCCCGCCCAATCCTTGCTTCTGCGCAAATTGCCGGAAAACGAACATCCAGATGCCGAAGAAGATGAGCATCGGGAGCAGCCAGGAGAGCAACGTCGAAAGGAATGTGTTCTGGACCGTTCCGGAGACAGTCACGCCCTTCTTGGCGAGCTCCTCGGCAAGGGTTGGATCGACCCGGTTGGTCACGAAGTACTGCCGGCCGTTGATCGGCTGCTTGAGCTTGCCGGTGATCTGCTCGTTGTTGACCGTTACCTCGACGATCTGCCCCTCGTTCGAAAGCTTCAGGAACTCGCTGTAGGGGATTGGCTCGACGGTCTGGTAGGTCGTCCACATGTTCTGGAACAGCATCAGCAGCAGAAACGCGGCGACGAAATACCCGATGTTCCAGATTTGCTGCTTGTTCATCGTTGCTCCCGCCTGGTTTTGCCGGTGAGGTTTTGGACGGCCGCGAAGGTCGCTTTTCGATTGCCGCTAATCTCATCATTTCGTGTTCGGTATGCCAAGAGACAAGCCTGCCCCAGCCACCGGGGTGGCTGTCGTCTTGGGGGATGTTGCACGGCTATGGAATAATATGCCGAGGCGTCGGGAACATTCCGGTCAACGAACCAGTTGGCGGTCCCCGTGGGCGAAGCGGCCGGCCACCGGGTGCTGTCGCTATTGCAGAAGCCGGACTGGCTCGCAATCTGCGTTGAACACCTGACCTCCTTGCCAAGCGACCAGGCAAGCAACCGCATGCTCGTATACGAAAAATCCATCAAACCTGCCTTCTTCCGCAACCTTCGCGCACTTGCACAGTTGTGCTCGCATTGACTTAGCGCCGGAACAGCTGCGGGGGCGGAGGTGTTGTCACGCCTGAGGGCAGCCGGCCTCGCTAGGCGAGGGAATTGGGAGTGGCGATTTTCAGTCCCAGGGCGAACCTGTTCATGGGGGCGGCGCTGATTGGGGGAGTATGCCTGGTCGGAGTGTTGCTCTTGGCGATCTGGGTCGTTCCGCTCATGGGCTACAACACGCAGGAACGGTTCGCCCCTGAGCAGCCTGTTCCGTTCAGTCACAAGCACCACGTCAGCGGTCTCGGACTCGATTGTCGTTACTGCCACACGGCAGTCGAGAAATCATCGAGTGCCGGAATGCCATCGACCGCGATCTGCATGACATGTCATTCGCAGATCTGGACGAATGCCGAAGTGCTCGCGCCCGATCGTCAAAGCCTTGCGCAAAACAAACCGATCCGCTGGACGCGTGTCTATACGCTGCCGGACTACGTTTTTTTCAACCACAGCATTCACATAGCCAAGGGCGTCGGCTGCACCGAATGCCATGGCCAGATCGGCGATATGGCGCGCACCTGGAAGGCAAACCCGCTCTACATGAGCTGGTGCCTCGGCTGCCACCGCAATCCGGCGCCGCACCTGCGTCCGAAGGACGAGGTCTTCAATCCACATTGGAAGCGCACGCCATCGACACCGTCCGGAGATGCCCTGATGGCCGAATTCAACATCAGCAACACAAGACGACTGACCGACTGCGGAATATGCCATCGATGACTCAGTCACAGCGCACTTATTGGCGCAGTCTGGAGGACTTGGCGGAAACGCCGGAGTTCGTCGCGATCGTCGAGCGCGAGGTGCCGCGCTTTCGGGATATCGTTCATGCATTCGACCGGCGCCGGTTCCTGCAGCTGATGGCGGCATCGATGGCGCTGGGTGGCCTCTCGGGTTGCGGACCCGAGGTCCGCCCACGCCAGTTCGTTCCGTACGTGGAGGAGCCGCGAAACATCGTCCCTGGAAGGAACCGCTTCTACGCGACGGCAATCACCGAAAGCGGCTATGCGTCGGGCGTGCTCCTCCGGCACCAGATGGCGCGGCCGTTGAAGGTCGAGGGCAATCCGGACCACCCGGCAAGCCTGGGCGCTGCCAGCGCGATCATGCAGGCGAGTATTCTCGAGCTGTACGATCCGCGCCGGGCTCAGACGATTTTCGGTCCGGATCATATCAGCACCTGGCAAGCCTTCGTCGCCGCACTCTACGATCGCCGCAACGCTCTGCTGGCGAACAGGGGCGCAGGGCTTCGCATCCTCACCGGGGCGATCGGCTCGCCGACGCTTTTGGCGCAGTTGGCAATGGTGCAGCAGCAGCTCCCCGGAATGCGGTGGCATCAATGGGAGCCGGTAAATCGGGACAACGAGCTGATTGCGGCAACGAGGAGCTTCGGCCGTCCCGTCGAGAGGCTGTTCGACATCGGCGCCGCCGAACGAATTCTCGGTGTCGGAAGCGACCTCATTTCGACGGCACCCGGTTGGCTCGCCTATGGCCGCGCTTTCGCGGCAAACCGGCGTCCGAGCGAAACCGGCGGCAGAATGAGCCGCGTCTATGCCATCGAGAGCACGCCGACCTTGCTCGGCGCCAAGGCCGATCATCGCTTGCCGCTGCGGCCGGACGAGATCGTTTTGGCACTGCGCTATATCGCGGCGCTGGTCGGGGCTGGGCCGCAGGAGTGGTCGAGGCAGGAGAGCCCGGGCGCCGATTGGCTGAAAGCTGCTGCCGATGACCTGGCAGCCCATAGAGGGCGTTCGCTCGTCCACGCCGGGCGTGAGCAGCCGGTCGAGGCTCACCTTCTGACCGACGCCATCAACGATGCGCTCGGTGCCTTCGGCAACACGGTTCGCGTGATCGAGCCGGTCCACACCCGCGCCGTTTCCGACCTGGAATCGATAACGCAGCTGTCGCAGGACATGGCCGCGGGCAGCGTCGATACGCTGCTCATTTTCAATGCCAATCCGGTCTACGACGCGCCCGTTAACCTGGACTTTGCGGGCGCTCTCGAACGCGTGCCGTTTTCGGCTTGCCTCGCGCTCTACGATGACGAGACCGCGCACGCCTGCACGTGGCGGCTCCCGGCCAAGCACGAATATGAAACCTGGGGTGACGCGCGCGCTTTCGACGGTACGATCAGCATCCAGCAGCCACAGGTCCGTCCGCTGTACGGCGGTCACTCGGCCGCGCAGGTCCTGGCCGTCGTGCTCGGAGATCTGGCGGCTGACGACTACACAGTGGCGCGCCAATTCTGGTGGCAGCGCGCCCAGCAAGAAAATCGCGGCAATTTCGAAGCGTTCTGGCACGACGCGGTGCGCACTGGCGTGGTGCCGGACACGTCAGCCGCGCCTTTGGGGCTGACGCCGCGCAAAAATATAGCAACGGAATTGCAAGGATCGCCGGCCCGAAAGCGTAGTGAACTGCAGGCTCTGTTCCGGCCCGACGAAGGGATGTGGGACGGCCGCCATGCCATGAATCCGTGGCTGCTCGAGATGGCGCGGCCATTCACACGGCTGACCTGGGACAATGCAGCCCTCATTGCGCCCAGCACGGCAGAACGGCTCGGCCTCTCAACCCATGACCTCGTCGAATTTGCGGCTGGCGACCAAAAGCTGAAGGCGCCGGTCTTCGTTCTGCCGGGTCAGGCGGAGGATTGCATTACGCTGCCGCTCGGGTGGGGGCGCGAGGCCGGTGGTCTCGGCGCCGGCGTCGGATTCAACGCCTATCGGCTGCGCACCTTATACCATCCGTGGGTCAGGGAGATCACGTCACTCACCAAGACGGGCGAGACGTATCGCCTGGCCACGACGCAGCACCAGGATCGCGTCGAAGGACGCGATCTCATCCAGGAGGGGACCCTCGAGCAGTTCAACAGCAATCCCCAGTCGATCGTTACGAACAAGACGAAGGACGCCTCGCTCTATCCGGGATACGAGTATCCGGACCGGGCCTGGGCAATGGCGATCGACTTGAATTCCTGCATCGGCTGCCAGGCCTGCACCATTGCCTGCCAGGCAGAAAACAACGTGCCCATCGTTGGCAAGGACCAGGTGCTCGCTGGTCGGATAATGCACTGGCTCAGGATCGACCGATATTACTCGGGCCAGGTCGAAAACCCGGAAGTCGCCTTCGAGCCAATGCCATGCATGCATTGCGAGCATGCGCCGTGCGAGGTGGTCTGTCCCGTACACGCAACGGTCCACGACCACGAGGGATTGAACTTGATGGTCTATAACCGCTGCGTCGGCACGCGGTTCTGTTCCAACAACTGTCCCTATAAGGTGCGCCGCTTCAACTTCTTTGCCTACGCGCACGAGAATGAACGCCGCCCCGAGTCCTGGAATCCGGACCTCAGCGTCCGTGGACGCGGCGTGATGGAGAAGTGCACCTACTGCATCCAGCGCATCCGAACCACGCAGATCGATGCTGCGCGGGAAAACAGAAACCTTCGCGACGGGGAAATCGTCACCGCCTGCCAGCAGAGCTGTCCGACGCAGGCCATTGTTTTTGGTGATCGGAACCTTCCCGACAGCGCCGTCGTCAAACGCAAAAGCACTCCGATCGATTATGTGCTTCTCGAGGAGTTGAACACGCGGCCGCGCACGAGCTACAGCGCGCTGATACGAAACCCGAACCCCGCGCTGGAAAGCGAGAAATCATGAACGGACAGGGAGCAAATCCATGGCGGTGACATTCGCCGGCGAGCTTCCTTCCGATGCGCCGATCGTCGGGCCCGACGTAACGCTGACCACACTGAGCGACGAGGTGACCAACCGCGTATTAAGGCCTCGCGCGCCGCGCTGGTGGTGGGTCGGGTTCGGGATTTCATTCCTGCTGTTCATGATTCTAGTCATCCAGATGGCATGGCTGTTCGTCAACGGCATCGGGGTGTGGGGCGTGAACATCCCGGTCGCCTGGGGATTGGCGATCGCGGAATATATCTGGTGGATCGCGCTCGCCAGCGGCGGCACCATCGTATCGGCTCTGTTCTTCCTGACGCGATCGCCGTGGCGCTCGGCCACCAGCCGCATTGCTGAAAGCATGTTGCTGGCGGCGGCACCTTGCGCTGGTCTCATGCCCATAATGCATCTGGGGCGTCCAGGTTTGTTCTACTGGCTCTTCCCTTATTAGAACGTAATGGGTGTCTGGCCGCAGCCGCGCAGCCCATTGTGGTGGGATTTCATCGCGCTGATTTGTTATATTCTGATGTCGCTGATGTATTACTACGCCGGCATTCTGCCCGACCTCGCGACCGTTCGCGACAGCGCGCAGACCAAAGCCAAGCAGGTTTTCTACGGTGTTCTGGCACTCGGCTGGCGCGGCTCGTCGCGGGAGTGGAAGAACCAGCGTGTCGTGTACGCGATCATGTCTGCGATCATGGCGCCGATGGTGATCTCGGTGCACAGCATCGTAGGTCTGGACCTCGCAGGAGGGCTGACGCCCGGTTGGCACGACACGCAATTTCCACCCTATTTCTTTTTCGGGGCCGTCATCTCCGGCACTGCGGGGATCATCATGCTCACCATCCTCGTGCGGTGGGGTTACGGCTTCCAGAATGTTCTGACCGGGTATCACATGAATGCGATGGCGAAGGTGATGCTGGTCGGAAGTCTCATGCTCACCTACACCTATTTCTGGGAAGCGTTTGGCCCGGTGTATGGGAGCAGCATTGCCGAGAAGACGCAGCTCCATAATAAACTATTTGGCTTTACTGCGGCGACTTACTGGTCCTCAAAGGCCCTGATCGTGGTTATCCCGCAGCTATTGTGGTTCCCAGCCGTGCGCCGCAACCTCCTCCTGCTGTTTCTCATTTCGGCCGGGATCATCGTCGGGATGTGGCAGGAGCGTTATACGTTCACCATCTCGAGCCTGGCCTACAACAGCATTCCCTCTTATTGGGGGGTGTACTACCCGACGCTATGGGACTGGGCGACGCTTGCCGGTACGATCGGGCTCTTTCTCATGCTGTTTTTCCTGTTTCTGAGATTTGCACCGATCGTGTCGATCGCAGAGGTGCGGGAAATCGTGACAGAGGAGAGGTCGAAATGAGCGATCTCTTCGGCATCATCGCCGTATTCCGCACTGCGGATGCGTTGAGGAACGCGGCCATACATGTGCGCCAATCGGGCTATCGCGCATTTGAAACCTACACACCCTACTCGGTCGAAGGTGTAGAGGAGATTATTGATCCGGGGCGCAGATTGTTCCTGCCTCTTCTGATGTTCGGAGGCGCGGTTTTCGGCGCGGGCTGGGGCTTTTGGATCCAGTATTGGGGCGAGGCGGTGAATTATCCGATCAATGTCGGCGGCCGGCCATTCAACAGCTGGCCGGCTTTCATCGTCGGAGCCTTCGAGTTCATGCTGCTGTGCGCGGTCGCGGCCGGTCTTTTCGGCCTGCTGGCGGCATCCCGGCTGCCAAGGCTTTACCACCCCATCTTCGAGGCCAAGAGCTTCGCGCGGGCATCCCGTGATCGATTTCTCATCTGCATCGAGGCGACCGATCCGCACTTCGATCCCGATTCCGTGCACCAACTGTTCGCGCAGCTCGGCGCCGAGAGAATTGAGGAGGTGCAGGGGTGAATTGGGCGCCGGGCATCGCAATTGCATGCCTGACGGTCACGCTTGCGGCCTGCGATAACATGGCCAACCAGCCGAATCTCAGAGGAT
>JAEVZQ010000183.1 GCA_023392135.1 Pseudomonadota bacterium
CCGGGGCCGCCCCCCGGGCCGGGGGCGGGGGTTGCAACGCTCGCCACTGGCGGAACCCCCTCACCCCGACCCTCTCCCCGCCGGGGAGAGGGAGACAGGGCGCGAGTTTGGACAAGCGTTTCCATCCATAACGGAAATGATCTATCCAGCCAGTGCTGAAATGTTCGGCACGGGGCGGGCCGTTGCAGGGTTGTCGGCGAGCATTTCCTCCAGCGCATTCGCGACGGCCAGGACGAGCGCATCCGAGCCGTTCGGGCCCACGACCTGGATGCCGAACGGCATGCCGGCGTGGTCGACGCCGCAGGGGATGACGGCGGCGGCGGGAATGGCGGTCGTCAGCCCGTAGGTGATCGCGAGCCACCGCATGTAGGTCGGCATCTTCTCGCCGTTGATCTCGGTGACTGCCAACTCGCTGTGCGGGAATGGCGTGACCGAAGCAGCTGGGCAGATGAGCACATCGGCATCATCGAAGAATTCGAGGAACCGGCGATAGATTTTCGACTGCTCGACATTGGCCCAGGCGATGTCCGCCGCGGTCCATTTCAGTCCGCGCTCGGTATTGTCGATCACGTTTGGACCGAGCAAATCCCGGTGTTTCTCCAGCCGCTCGCGATGTGCCCCGACGAAGTAGACACCGCGCTGGATTTCGAACACGTCGTGCACCGGGCCGAGGTCCGGGTCGCGGTCCTGCGCTTCGGCGAAGGAACTGCGGAATGTGCTAATCCGCTCCTGGAAGACACGGCGGATCTCATTGTCGATCGGCGCGCAGCCGAGATCGGCGGAGATCGCCACACGCAGGCTGCCGAGGTCGAGCTGGGGCAGCTCCTCGGGAATGCGCAGCGCATCGTCACTTGAGAAGGGGTCCTGCTTGTCGAGATCGATCTGCGCCTTGAGCAGCAGGTGCAGGTCGGCGATGGAGCGGGCCATCGGGCCATTGACCGAGAACGGGCTGAGCAGGCTCGACCGATTCGGACCTGGCACGACGCCCGGTGAGGGCCGGAAGCCACTTATGCCGCAGAATGCGGCCGGCGTACGCAGACTGCCGCCATAGTCGGAGCCGGTGGCCAGCGGCAGCATGCCCGTCGCGAGCGCCACCGCAGATCCGCCCGAGGAGCCGGCGCACGTCTTGTTCGGATCGAAGGGATTGCCGGTTGCGCCATAAACCCGGTTTTTCGTGTTGGCGCCGGCGCCGAACTCCGGCGTGTTCGTCTTGGCCAGGATCGTCGCGCCCTGTCCCCTGAGGTTGGCGACTGTCGCCTCGTCCTCTTCGGGAACATGATCCTTGTAGATCAGCGAGCCCCACGTGGTCTTCAGTCCTGCCGTCGCCTGAAGATCCTTGATGCCGATCGGGAGGCCATGGAGCAGTCCCAGGTCATCCCCTTGCATGACCGCCTTCTCGGCGGCTTCCGCGGTTTTCTTCGCAGCCGCCTGATCCATCGCGATGATGGCGTTGAGGGTGGGATTGACGGTCGCGATGCGCTTCAGACAGCTATCGAGCAGCTCGACTGGCGAAAGCTTCTTGTTGCCGATCAGCCGGCGGGCCTCGACGGCGGAAAGATCGCAGGGTTCGGTCATCGGGAGTGGTACCCTTTCACGCAGGTTGTGGGTGCAGACTGGTGCGATGTCTTTAGGGCCGCGCTGGTATTCCGGCCTCGCCGAGATCCCAATAAAGCCCCGCCATCAGCTCGAGCGCGCTCTTCGACACGGACATCAGGATGTGCTCATCCGGCGCGTGCTGAGAGCAGGAACCATAGGAGTGCGGCACCCATAGCGTCGGCATGCCGAGTACGTCGGTGAAAATATCGTTGCAGATGGAGCCGCCCATCTGGGGCACCACTGCCGGTTTGATGTTCGAGGTGCGCTGGAAGGAGTTGGCCGCCCAGACCACCCAGGGATCGTCGGGCTCCGTGCGGGTTGCGGGGAAGCTGCCGTCATTGGCGGCAGGCGGATCGGCAACGCGGACCGTATCAAAGCCCTTCTCGCGCAGATGCCGCTCGAGTGCGGGGCGGACGCCTGCAATGTCAGTGCCGGCTACGAAACGAAGCTGGCAGTTGGCGACGGCCCGGGGCGGAATGGCGTTCACCGGCCGGCCGGGCATCCCGGCGCCGATGGCGAGCACGTTGAATACGTTCGAGCCGTAGACCCTCTCGGCCGGCGTGTGGCCCGGCTCTCCCCACCATTCGTCGACCTCGGGACCCTTCTCGCCGCCATCGATCTCCACATCCGCCAGCGCTTTGCGCACAGCTGGTGTCATGGCCGGCGCCTTCAACTCCTTCACCAGCAGCTCGCCGGTCGGGCCGACGATGGTGGAGATGGCGTTAGCGAGGATGATGGCGGGGTTCGCCAGCAGACCACCCCAGTTGCCGGAGTGATGGCCGCCATCCCTCAGTTCGCAGACGAGATCGAAATTGATGGTGCCCCGGCAGCCGAGATTGAGCGACGGGCGCTCGGGGCGCGTCCGCGGTCCATCCGAGGCAATCAGCACGTCGGCCGCGAAATCCTCCCGGTGCGCCTCGACCAGCTCCTTCAGGCCTTTGGAGCCAGCTTCCTCGCCCATCTCGATCATGACCTTGGCATTGAAGCCGAGCCAGCCGCCGCGCTCATCCATGATGGCCTGCATCGCCGCCATGTTGATCGTGTGCTGACCCTTGTTGTCCGCCGTGCCGCGGCCGTAGAGCCGGTCCCCATCGCGCGCGGTCACCCACGGGCCGTTGCCTTTGGTCCAGCCCTCATCGAGACCACGGACCACATCGCCATGGCCATAGCCGAGCACGGTCGGCAAGCTCGGGTCCTCGACGCGTGTAGCGAGCAGCACCGGGCCCTGGCCGGCGACGGGATTCTGATAGATGCGGCAGGTGAAGCCCATCCGGATAAACGCGGGCTCCATCTCCTCACGGAGGTAGCGTTCGAGATGCGGCAGGCTCTCCGGGAGGAGCTGGCTTTCCGTCCGGTTCGCGACGCGGCGTGCGAGATCTGCTTCGAAGTCGCCGTTCTCGATGTAGCTGCGTGCGCGCCCGATGGCACCCGATCTCGTTCCCGCCGTGGTGTTGCCGCTCATTACCTCTACCTCAATTCCATAATTCGCGCGGAACATTGGCCTACACACGGGCCGCAGTCCAGTGTGATGATCGGGAAGCTCGCCACGCTTTGGGCAGGCGGCGTGAGCGAATTTATCGTTCTGCATCACACTGGCAAGTCTATGAATCTAGTGTCCCTTTTCAATTCTAAAGCTCGCTCCCCGAACCCTGCCGCGAACTCAATCGAACTTCGGAATCGGGACACTGGCGAGTGGGCCGGGCGCAGCATAACTGACATGCGCACGCGGCCGACAGCCCTTGTCATCGGGCGGCGTTGCAGCGCATCCTCACGTCCCCCGCCCGATCGGCGTGAAGAGGAACAAGACCAGTTGACGTTGTTTGGAGGGAACATCGGCGGGCTGGCCGCGCGGCTGCGGGCCAGTGGCAAGG
>JAEVZQ010000191.1 GCA_023392135.1 Pseudomonadota bacterium
GCGCCAAGGGGTTCGGACAGAAATGACCACGACCAGCAGCACCCCCGCATCGAACAAGATCCAGCGCCGCGCCTTCGTAGCCGACCTGTTGAAGCGCCGCGGCAATGCGCTCGTCATTCCGGGCCTCGGCAGTCCGACCTGGGACACGTTCGCCGCAGGGGATAGCCCCGAGTACCTCTACTCGTGGGGCGGCATGGGGCTGGCTGTGCCGACAGCCCTCGGCGTCGCCCTCGCCCAGCCCTCGCGGCGCGTTCTGGCGCTGACGGGCGATGGCGAGATAATGATGGGCATTGGCTCGCTTGCCGTCGTCGCCGACCAGAACCCGCAGAACCTCGCCATCCTGGTGCTCGACAACGAGCATTTCGGCGAAACCGGCCGCCAGACCGGCCTGACCGGCAACAGGGTCGACCTCACCGCCGTCGCCCGCGGCTTCGGCATCGAGCGGACCATGACCGTGACGGAGCAGGGCAAGGCCGGCGAGCTCGCGGAGTTCCTGTTTCAGGGCCAGGGGCCTGCGCTGGCGGTTGCCAAGATCGCGCTGTCGGAAGATCCGTGGCGGTTGCCCGAGAAGGACGGCGGCACCATCGCCCACCGGTTCAGGGTGGCGCTGGGGGTGGAGGGTGCCTGACCCGGAACTCCGGGGTTAACGCGCTAGCAGTAGCACGATCAGCGGCAGACCGAGCACCACGCCAGAATGATTTACTGTGTCACAACGGCCACGCCTTACCCTGATAACCGTTTATTTACGCATCCTTAACCGGCGCGCCGCTTTTTTGTCCACGTCGCAGCAGAGCTATTAGGTTGACCTTAGCTTGATCGCGGGCGACAAACGACTCAAGAACGCTGGATTTGGCACTGTCAAGCGTTATATGTGACTCGTAAAGTGGTGCAGAGTGATGAACGATTAGGAGGTCGTCATCATGGCGTTCGATTCGCTGCGAGACGCGCTACGCTGGCTTTGCGGCGGAAACGACAAAGAGGCATCAGTCTTCGCGACCGAGAAGGAAGCGTACGATTTCGTTCAACAGCTATATCAAGACACTGGTGGTGTGACACCCGAATTGCGCCGGGCGTACGAATTCTACTTAAAGAACTTTGATGACGGATGCGAGCCAGCAGTTCGACCTCCAAAGCATCAGAATCAGCCCGCTCGATGAAAGCTGCCCCATCGATCATTTTCGGTGTGGCACAGCTGAGATAGATGATTGGGCCCGAAAGAAAGCTCTCAATCTTCATTCAGTCAATCGAGTGAAAGTTTTTGTTGCGCAGCGAATTGGGGAAAGTTCAGCACTTGGCTTTTATTGTTTGTCATTTGAAACTAAGGACACAAAAAGGCTATCCCACGGGAGTCTAAAACAGTTTCCCAACCTAGCGGTAGTCTACATTACCTATATAGCTGTATTGAGAAGTCTGCACAGACACGGGCTCGGATCGGTATTGCTAATTGACGCGCTGCGCAGAGCATATGGCGTGTCACAGCATGTAGGCTTTTACGGTGTGGCGCTGCGCTCACTCAATGATGGAACCACGAGGTTGTATGAGAGGTATGGGTTCGGAATAGTGGATGACAACACTAATCCCCTGATGCTTCTACCCATCCAGTCTCTCAGCGAGCTCTTTTCCCAACAGCCAGCTAACGTTAGCTTTCTCCAGTAGTCAAATTCCTAGATTAGACTCGTGAGGGGCCTCTGTTTGAGCGGACGGCAGGATCCCATCGGCTAGTAGACGACCAAGGGGCAGGCCCGATCGGACCTGCCTCTCTCATTTTACGACGCGCTAACCCGCGCCCTCAGCCCATGTAGCTGACGAACTTGCCCGTCATGTACACCATCAGGCCTTCCGTGCCGCCTTCGTAGCCGAAGCCGGAGTCCTTCACGCCGCCGAACGGAACTTCCGGCAATGCGAGGCCGTGGTGGTTGATGGTGATCATGCCGCTGTCGATCGCATCTGCGATCTGCGTCGCGGTCTTGCCGTTGCGCGTGAAGGCGTAGCTGGCGAGGCCGTAGGCCAGCTTGTTGGCCCGGGGCAGAACCTCCTCGGTGTCCTTGAAGCGCAGCATGACGGCGACGGGGCCGAATGGCTCCTCGTTCATGATGCGCGCGTTCTCCGGCACGTCGGTCAGAACCGTCGGCTCGAAGAAGTTGCCCTGATTGCCGATGCGCTTGCCGCCAGTCGCAACCTTCGCGCCCTTCTCCTGCGCATCGTGCACGAAGCCCTCGATGGCCGTGATCCGGCGCGGGTTGGCGAGCGGACCCATCTTAGTCTCGGGATCGAGGCCGTCACCGACCTTCAGGTTCTTGGCGATATCGGTGAACTTCGAGACGAACTTGTCGTAGATCTTCTCCTGCAGGAAGAAGCGGGTCGGCGAAATGCAGACCTGGCCGGCGTTGCGGTACTTCATGGCCGCCATGAGTTTCGCAACCCCTTCCGCATCGACGTCGTCGTAGACGAGCACAGGCGCGTGGCCCCCGAGCTCCATGGTCGCCCGCTTCATATGGCTGCCCGCGAGCGCGTTGAGGTGCTTGCCGACCGGCACCGAGCCCGTGAACGAGATCTTACGGATGATCGGCGACGGGATCAGGTATTCCGAGATCTCCGCCGGTGTGCCGTAGACGAGGTTGATGACGCCCGCCGGAACACCAGCGTCGTGGAAGCAGCGTACGAGGCCGATGGGCGAGCCTGGTGTCTCCTCGGGGCACTTGATGATGATGGAGCAGCCCGCAGCCAGCGCCGCCGCGATCTTGCGCACGGCCTGCGTGACGGGGAAGTTCCACGGCGCGAAGCCGGCCACGGGGCCGATCGGCTCCATGATGACCATATTGCGAACGCCGTCCGCGCGGGCCGGGATGATGCGCCCGTAAGCGCGGCGGCCTTCCTCGGCGAACCAGTCGGTGATGTCCGCCGCGCCCTGAACCTCGAGCCGGGCCTCGATGAGAACCTTGCCCTGCTCCTGCGTGAGCACTTTAGCGATATCGTCCGCACGCGCACGGATGAGATCGGCGGCCTTGCGCAGGATCTTCGCGCGCTCATAGGCCGAGACGCGCTTCCATTCCTTGAAGCCCTTGTCCGCCGCGGTGAGCGCCGCATCGAGCTCGGCCTTCTTGGCGTGCGGAAGCTTGCCCAGAACCGAATCCTTGGAGGGGTTGACAACGTCCGACGTAACGCCGCTGTCCCCCTTCGTGAACTTGCCGTCAATGTAAAGATCGAGGTTCTCGTACATGGATGCTCTTTCCGAAGTTTGATCTGATGGTCGGAGAAGCTTGGTTGTGGGCGCGCCTCTCGTCAGGCATTTACCTGAGAGCGTTTAGCAGGAGGCCATGCCTGAGGTCCAACACGGCGATACTGATCCGGCCATTTTGGCTCGGTGCCGAGCCGGTAGGCAGCGTGCCACGCCCAATGCGGATCGTCCAGGAATGCACGAGCAATAGCGACAAAATCCGCCTGGCCCGTGCGAATGATGCTTTCGGCCTGCTCGGCGTCGGTAATCATGCCGACCGCCATGATGGGAATGCCGACGGCCTTTTTGATCTGCTCCGCGAACGGAACCTGATAGCTGGGCCCGATCGGAATGCGCGCTGATGGATGATTGCCGCCCGAGGACACGTCGATGAAATCGCAGCAGAGGTCCTTGAGACGCCCGGCCAGCGCAATCGAGTCCTCGATGGTCCAGCCGCCTTCGACCCAGTCGACGGCCGAGATACGCATACCGAGCGGCTTCGATTCCGGCCAGGCGGCGCGCGTCGCCTTGAATACCTCGAGCGGAAGGCGCATCCGGTTCTCGAGGCTGCCGCCCCATTCGTCGTTCCGCTTGTTCGACAGCGGCGACAGGAACTGGTTCAAGAGGTAGCCATGGGCCCCGTGCAGCTCGATGAGGTCGAGGCCGATGCGCTCGGCGCGCTTGGTGGCGGCCACGAACGCGGCGATCACCTCCTCGATCTGCCGCGGCGTCATCGCTGCCGGGGTATGCCAGCCCTCGTTGAAGGGGATCGCCGAGGGAGCCTTCGTCTGCCAGGCGCCCTCCTTCAGCGGACCGCCCGGGGGCGTGCCCTGCCAAGGCCGGTTGGTCGAGGCCTTGCGCCCCGCGTGTCCGAGCTGGATGCCGATCCTGGCCGAGCCGTACTTGCGGCAGGCATCAACGACCCGTTTCAGCGCCTGCTCGTTCTCATCCGAATAGAGGCCGAGGCACCCGGGGCTGATGCGGCCCGCCCGCTCCACACCCGTCGCCTCGATGATCAGCAGGCTTGCGCCGGAATTCGAAAGCATCCCGAGATGCATCATGTGCCAGTCCGTCGCCGACCCGTCATCGGCCGAGTACTGGCACATCGGCGAAACGGCGACGCGATTGTCGAGCGTGAGGTCACGCAGCCGCGCCGGGGAGAACAGAGCACTGTCTGACATGGGCGGTTCCTGATAGGGGTGGAGAAGCGGTTCCTAAAAAAACGTAGACCTCGAAGTTCATCAGATCAAGACTTCCGAACCAGCGGGTGTGTCCGCACTTACATCTGCTCCCGGTACTCCGCCGGATCGACAAGCGCCTCGATGAGAGCTGGCCGCTTCGTACGCATGGCTTCGCCAAGCGCCCGCTCGAACTCGGACTGCGACGTTACGCGCTCGGCGGCGATGCCGAAGCCCTTGGCGATCTCAGCAAAGTTGGGCGACCTGAACGCCACCCCCTGCCGCTCCAGCCCGAGCTTCTCCTGCTTCAGGTCGATGAGCGCGAGGCTGTCGTCATTGAGGACGACCGCAACCACCGGCAACTGCAGCTCGGCCATGAGCGCCAGCTCGCCGAGGCTCATGAGCGCGCAGCCGTCGCCGAGCATGGCGACGACCTGCTGCCCCGGTGCAGCAAGACTTGCGCCGATGGCGGCGGGGATCGCGTAGCCCATGCAGCCAAGGCCGTTCGACTGGATGAGCTGCCCTGGCGACCGGCAGTTGAGGACATGGTTCCCGAGAATCCGGTGCGCGCCGACGTCGATGGTCATCAGCAGGTCGGGCGTGATGCTGCGCGAGACGGCATGGAACAGACCAGCCGGGCTGATGCGCCCTGCGGGCTCGCGCGGACGGACGATGCGGGCGACCTCCTGCTTCGTTCCGCTCAGCACTGCAGCATCCCAGCCGGATCGGCGCTGATCCGCGCGCGTGAGCTGCGCGACCATTCCGAGCACGTCGCCAGCGAATTGATCTCCGCAACCAAAGATGCGGTGCGATTGCGGTGTCCAGTCCAGGCTGACGACCGTCTGCTCTGGCGACCACGCATCGAGCCACGCGTCGCGCAGCTCGATCGGATCGAAGCCGATCAGGATGATGAGGTCGGCCTGCCGGATCAGTTTCAGGCTGATGTCATCCACCACGGGCGACAGCGCCACCGCACCCATGCACAGCGGATGCGCCTCAGGCACGAGCCCTTTCGCCTTGTAGGTGGCGAAGAACGGCATCTGCCAGCTCTCGACAAAGCTCCGGGCCACCGCGCTGGCGCCCTCCACCAGCGCCCCGCGGCCTACGAGCGCCATGGGCCGGCAGGCACCTTCGAGCGCTGCTTGCAGCCTTTCGACTTGCCCACGCGCGAGCACGCCATAGGACCGCGCCTCAGGTGCGGCAGAACTCGCCTCTTTTGCCGGTGCACGGGTCGCATCGGCCGGGCAGTTGAGGAACACCGGCCCCTTCGGATGCGAAGTTGCAATATCGAGCGCTTTCGCAGTCTGCTGCGCGGCCCGTTCCGGATTGAGCTCGGCCGACCACTTCGTCACCGGGGCCATCGCCGCGACGTGGTCGAACACCTGGTGATTGTAGATCTGCCGCCGGTTGCCGGCCATCTCGCCGCCGAGCACGAGCACCGGCGACCGCTCCATCAGCGCGCCTGCCACGCCGGAAATGCCGTTCGCCAGCCCCGGTCCAAGCGCGAAGATGCACGCGGACGGCGCACCCGTGACCTGAGTCACCGCATCGGCCATGAACGCCGCCGACGGCTCACTTTTTGCCAGCACAAAGCGAATGTCCGCTGCCTCACAGGCACGGACCAGCTCCAGAACATCATTGCCGGGAATTCCGAACGCGAACCTCACGCCATAGCGGTGCATGGTCTCGGCCATACGATCCGCAACCTTTGCTGGCGAGACGCCCGCCCCGGCACTTGCAGCTTGCGCCGCGCCGCTCTTATCGTTCACGGTTCTGCTTCCTTCAGGGTCCGATTTTACGGCTGCGTTGATTTGAGCGGCATTCCCGCCGCATAGTTGGCGCAACCAGCATACGGAAGGCTCCTATCATGACCGAGAGCACCGAGACCAGCCTGCGCGGGGCATCGGCGGGGCGCAATCGTGGCTCAGGCGCTGGCAGCGCGGGGGCATCGAGCGAGACCACACAGCTCGGAGCCATGGGCAAGGCGTTCGCAATTCTCGAAGCCATCGCCAACGCCAAGCAGCCGATGACCATGGCGGAGCTGGTGCGTGCCTGCGGTCTCACCAAACCCACAGCACATCGCATCACGACGATGCTGGTGGAAATGGGCTATCTCGACAAGGAACCGCTGAAGCGCGGGCTGATCGAAGGGCCACGGCTGATCTCGCTGGCTCTGACGACGCTTGCCGCCGCCGCACCCCGCAGCCGCCGCCAGGCCATTCTCCGTTCCGTCTCGGAAAAGACGGGGGAGACCTGCAACTTCGGCATTCTCGTCGGCTCTGACGTCATCTACCTCGATCGTGTCGAGGCCAAGTGGCCGTTAGCGCTCAGGTTCGAGGCGGGCAGTCGCGTGCCCGCGCACTGCACTGCCATCGGCAAGCTGCTGCTGGCGCTGCTGCCCGCTCATGAGCGCACGGCGGCAATAGCCAGCATGCCGCTGACACCTTGCACGAGCCGATCCATTACCGATCCGGTGAAGCTCTGCGAGGCTCTGGAGCGGATCAAGCGCACGCGAATCGGCATCGACGACGAGGAGTTCATAGAGGGGGTCGTGTGCGTCTCAGTTCCGGTCCTGACGAGTGGCGGCCAGGTGGTAGGGGGCATCGCCGTTTCTGCCCCGTCGGCGCGCATGTCCCTGCAGGAGGCGCTCTCGTTCGTGCCCGCCATGCACGACGCCGCAAAAAAGCTCGGCGCCACCTACGTGAACACGGATAAGAACAAGGTCACGCAAGACGCGCTCTGACCTGAGGTGGCTTTCCCGCAATGGTGGGTAGCCAGCCACTTCGCACGACACTGGCAAGCCATTGGTGTAAAGGTTGCGGCAGGCGCGACAGCGCAGGATTGTTCCGGAACCGGGGATGAAGGAGCCGAGCGTTGAACCGGCTGGCGACGAGCGGGATGCTGAACCGCTACCGCCAGCACCCGAGTCTATCTCGATCGATTTGTCGGCTGCCGAAGGCCTGCCGAGATCCGCGCAGCGCAGGATGTGGTCGGCGAGTTTGCTGGCGGCCTTCTCGGCGCACGCGCTGATTCTGATCGGCGCGACCTGGGCACCGAGCCTGCGCTCCGTTGGTGCCGGTGGGCAGGAGCTGGAGGCGATCGCTATCGACATCGTCTCATCCAAGGTGCTGGAGAGCCGGCTGGCCGGTGCCCAACCCGATGCTGCGGCCCCGGAGCTTGTCGATCATGCAGCTCCTGGCGCCGCGCCATCGCAGGCGAGCATGGCCACCGTCGATCAGATGCCGGCCGAGCCAGAACCCGAGCCGCAGCCGGCGGCTCCCAAACCCGATCTGGTCATTCCGGAAGCCAAGCAAGAGGAGCCGCCGCCCGAGCCGGATGAAATCGCACTCGCGATCGCCGACGAGCAGCTCGAAAAGCCTGACGACCAGCAGCCGGAGGTCGAGCCCGAGCGAGTTAGTGAGCCGCAGCTTCAATCCGCTGCTCCCTCTCAAGGATCGGAGGCGAGCGAGGCGGCCGATGAGGGTGGCGCGGTCGCCCGGGGGATGGATCTGGTCGAAACGCCAGGCCAGCAGGCGGCTGCAGCCAGTCCCGGCCTCGCCAATGAGTACGCCAAGACCGTCATCGAGACGCTGGCGCGCCGCAAACCGCGAGCAACCGCCGGCGTACGTGGAACCGTGCGCATCAGTTTCAAGGTCAGTGCGTCCGGTGACGTGCAGGACGCGCGGGTTCTGCGGTCGAGCGGGAGGAAGGTGCTCGACGAGGCAGCCCTTGTTGCCGTGCGCAGCGCGAAGTTCCCGGCGCCGCCGCCAACGCTTGCCAGCGCTCAGCTCAACTACGAGGTGCCCTACATCTTCCGATGACTGCGCCTGATTCACGTAAATTCAAGCAATGGTCGACTCTCATCAAAGCTTTGTCTGAATTCGTTGAGCATATCCAACGACCGCTAACCGCTTCCTGAACTTTGGAGAACCCATGGCGCGCCTTGCTCGCAGTCTCGATCACCCCGAGGACCGCTATGACGTCATTGTCGTAGGTTCGGGCTACGGCGGCGGCGTCGCGGCCTCGCGGCTTTCACGCGCAGGAAAGCGCGTCGCAGTGCTGGAGCGGGGACGCGAATTCCTGACGGGCGAGTTTCCCGGCCGCTTTCCTGACCTGCGCAACGAGCTGCAGGTGCGGGGCAAGCGGATGAACATGGGCCGGGAGACCGCACTCTATGACGTGCGGGTCGGCGAGGACATGCACGTGCTCGTGGGCTGTGGGCTCGGTGGTGGATCACTGGTCAATGCCGGTGTGGCGCTGGAGCCCGATGCACGCGTCTTCGCCGACGAGGTCTGGCCCGGTCAGATTGCGCAGGACGGGTTACTCGCCCGAGGTTTCCGCCGTGCGCGTCGATGGCTCAGCCCATCGAGCGACCCCAGAGCTTCCGAGCACACGAAATTCAAAGCGCTGGCGACAGCCGGCCGGATGCTGAACGCCGAGCCGATAGCGCCGACCGTCGTCGTCAACTTCGAGGAGAAGGTGAACGTGGCCGGCATCGCTCAGCCGGCCTGTACACGCTGTGGCGACTGCTGCGGGGGATGCAATGTCGGCGCGAAGAATACCGTCGCCCTGACCTATCTGCCTGACGCGGTTCGCCATGGCGCACATCTGTTCACGGAGGCGATGGTCCGGTCACTCTCTCGCGACCCAGACGGACACTGGCGCATCCAGGTCCGGCGACTGGATCAATCAAACGGCAAAGAAGCCGAGATCACCCTGTCCGCAGAGGTCGTCATCCTCGCCGCCGGCACTCTCGGGTCGACTGAAATTCTTCTGCGATCGCAGGCGGATGGCCTCGCACTCTCGCCACGGCTGGGTGAGCGCTTCTCAGCGAATGGCGACATCATCGCCTTCGGCTATGGTGCGAATGTGCCTGTCAATGCGGTCGGGGTCGGTCATCCTCCGCGATTCGAGCTCGGCGACCGTGTCGGCGCCTGCGTCTCGGGGCAGATCGAGCTGCGCGATGCCATCGACCTGGCCCAGGAGCTGACGGTCCAGGAAGGCGTCCTGCCATCCGCACTGGCACCTGTCCTACCGGTCCTGTTCATGCCGAACGGTCGGCTCCTCGGAGCCGTGCAGAGCCTCATCAGCGGCGTCTACAAAGGGCCATTCGCCCGCCTTCAGACCTTCTTCGCCGTCTCTCACGATACCTCCGCCGGCCGCCTGGTGCTCAACGGCGAGCGGGTCACAGTCTCATGGCCGGGCGCAAAGGACGAGCCGGTTTATCAGCGGCTCGATGCGATCCTCTCGAAGCTGGTCAGCGGAGTCGGCGGCAGCTACGTGAAAAACCCGCTGTCGGGCACCCTCATGGGTCATCAGCCGGCAACGGCACATCCGCTCGGCGGGTGCATCGTAGCCCGCGAGCGCGCAGACGGCGTCGTCAATCACAAGGGTCAGGTCTTCGATGGACGCCCCTCGGCGGGATCCAGCGACATCCATGAGGGCCTGTACATCATGGACGGCGCGGTGATCCCCCGCTCGCTCGGCGTCAATCCGTTGCTGACCATCACCGCGCTTGCCGAGCGGGGGATGCTGCACATGGCCGAGGACTTCGGCCTCTCGTTCGATGCCGAAGCCATTCCTGTGGCGGTGCCGGCAACGCCTGCCACTCCGGGCGCTTTGGCGCCCGAATGAACGTCAAAGCTCGGTGGGGAGAGTCTTGGCTGGGTAGGTGCAGAGGTCGTTGATGAGGCAGCGCGGGCACTCGGGCTTTTTCGCCTTGCAGACATAGCGGCCGTGCAGAATCAGCCAATGGTGGGCATGCGTCGCGTACTCGGGCGGTACGATCTTCAGGAGTTGCTGCTCCACCTCCAAAGGAGTCTCTCCGTCGGCCAGTCCGGTGCGATTGGCGACGCGGAAGACGTGCGTGTCGACGGCCATGGTCGGTTGGCCGAAGGCGACGTTCAGAACCACGTTGGCCGTTTTCCGGCCGACGCCCGGCAGGCTCTCGAGGGATTCGCGATTATCGGGAACCTTGCTCTCGTATTTGGAAACCAGCTCCTGCGACAGCGCGATGACATTCTTCGCCTTGTTTCGGTAAAGGCCGATCGTCTTGATCGCCTCCCGAACGCGATCCTCGCCGAGCGCAATCATCTTTGCGGGAGTATCGGCGATCTTGAACAGCGGCCTCGTCGCCTTGTTCACGCCGGCATCGGTCGCCTGCGCCGAAAGCACGACGGCGACAAGCAACGTAAACGGATCGTGATACTCGAGCTCGCTCTTCGGCTCGGGATTAGCGGCCGCAAAACGGCGGAAGATCTCATGAATTTGATCCCGGGAAAGCTTTGCCCGCGGTCGTGCCTTCGCCGCCTTGACCTTCGATCGCCTCACGCTTGAGAACTTCTCCTTGGCGTCCATGGTTATCCGCTGAAGATGCGCTAGAATTGGCAAGTCTCATGGCCGAGAATGACCCGCGAATGCAACCCAATTCCGGTTTCCATGCCATCCTGACCCCGCACCGGTCACTCAGCCCTTTCGGATTCGTCGTTCTGATGACGATCATCGGCGGTGTGAGCTTCGTGCTCGGGATGATGTTCCTGATGATGGGCGCCTGGCCCGTCTTCGGGTTCTTCGGCCTGGACGTCCTGCTGATCTACATCGCCTTCAAGCTCAACTACCGCTCAGGTCGGCGGTTCGAGCTGGTCGATGTGACGCGCGAGCTGGTGACCGTCACCCGCGTCCACCCCTGCGGCCGACGGGAGAGCTTCGACTTCAACCCGTTCTGGGCGCGCGTTCTCCTCAGCGAATGGCCGGATGGGCGCACGGAGCTGCGGCTTTCGGCGCATGGCCGTGAGCTGCTGTTCGGGCAATTTTTGACGGACGAGGAGCGCCGCGACTTCGCCTCCGCCCTCAGAGGCGCGCTGGTCGACGCACGCGGCGCGCGAATCTAGAGGGCGACGGGGGCGGGACGGCAAGAATCGGGTCGCCGTCGCGTGGCAGGAGCCTTAACTGTTCACTCTGCCTACACTCATCAGATGCACAGGCATGCCATGTTGCAGCAGCTCGATTTCCACACCATGAGCCCCGTCCAGGACGAGCCCGCGCGCGACTATGCCATCGTCCGTCGCGCCATCGCGTTCCTGTCCGAGAATTGGGAGGAGCAGCCCGATCTCGATCGCCTCGCCCGCCATCTGGGCTTGAGCGCAGTCCATTGCCAGAAGGTGTTCAAGCGCTGGTGCGGCTTAAGCCCGAAGGAATTCGTGCAGGCCATAACTGCCGATCATGCCCGCCAGCTTCTGGCCGACTCCGCCAGCGTGCTCGAATGCGCCCACGAGGTGGGCCTGTCGGGCGGAAGCCGCCTGCATGACCTGTTCGTCAGCCACGAGGCCATGACGCCGGGCGATTTCAAACGACGGGGGGCCGGCCTAGAGCTTGCGTACGGCTTCCATAAATCTCCGTTTGGCGATGCGCTGCTGATGGTCACGAGCCGCGGTCTGGCGGGACTTGCCTTCGTCAACGAGGACGAGGGGCAGACTCGTGCCGACCTTCTGGCCGATATGACACGTCGATGGCCGCGGGCGACCTACGTCGAGGCGCCGGAACGGACCCAGCCGCACTTCAACCAGATCTTCGATGTCTCGCAGTGGACCCCGGAGCAGCCGGTTCGCATCGTGATGATCGGCACGGATTTCGAGGTGCGCGTGTGGGAGGCGCTGCTGAAGATCCCGATGGGACGCGCCGTCAGCTATTCCGATATCGCTCGCCACATCGGCTGTCCGACGGCCTCGAGGGCAGTTGGCTCGGCTGTCGGCCGCAACCCGATTTCCTTCGTCGTACCGTGTCACCGCGTCCTGCGTGGCGATGGCAATCTCGGCGGGTACCACTGGGGCGTTACGCGCAAACGCGCGCTGATCGGCTGGGAGACTGGCCGGCTGCTGAGCCGGGCAGGGTAATTACCCGCCACACCCGATGAAGCGAGATGAGCGGGCTGTTCTGGCGCGATCAGGCCCACGGCCGGGCAGCGGCCACCTTCTTCTCGTAGGCGCCGATCGAATTCTCTTTCTGCATCGTCAGGCCGATGTCATCGAGGCCGTTGAGCAGGCAGTGCTTGCGGAATGCATCGATCTCGAAGGTGATGACGCCACCATCGGGCCCGCGAATCTCCTGCTTCTCCAGGTCCACTGTGATCTTGGCGTTGGCGCCGCGGCTGGCATCGTCGAGCAGCTTCTCCAGCTCCTCCGGCTTCACCCTGATGGGCAGAATGCCGTTCTTGAAGCAGTTGTTATAGAAAATGTCGGCGAAGCTCGTCGAAATGACGCAGCGGATGCCGAAATCCAGAAGCGCCCAGGGCGCGTGCTCGCGACTGGAGCCGCAGCCGAAATTCTCACCCGCAACCAGGATCTCGGCACCGCGGTAAGCCGGCTTGTTCAGGACGAAATCGGGGTTCTCGTTCCCGTTCTCGTCATAGCGCAACTCGTAGAACAGCGACTTGCCCAGCCCCGTGCGCTTGATCGTCTTCAGGAACTGCTTGGGGATGATCTTATCCGTGTCGATATTTATCATCGGCAGCGGCGCCGCCACGCCGGTGAGCGTCGTGAATTTCTGCATGCTAACCCTCGGCCGAGTTTTCCCCGCCCCCGAGCCTTCAGAGCGGTCCGATCGCGTTCATAAACGCGAGAAGGCGCGTCCGCGTCAAGCACCTCAACGGACGCGCTTGTCGACGTAGCAT
>JAEVZQ010000242.1 GCA_023392135.1 Pseudomonadota bacterium
GCATTCGCCAGCATCTGGAGACTGCCGCGCCAGGTGCTCGAAGGGCAGCCGCACATCGACGAGATCATCCGCCACGCCTGCGAGCGGTTCGAGAACCGGCGCACCTGGATGCGCATCAGCCGCGCCATTACGGCCATCTCGGACCATCGCGACAGCGCCGAGGGCCAGATGGTGCGCCCGGACGGCAGCGTCATAGACTTCACCGCGGTGCCGCTGCCCGATGGCGCCACCCTTGTCACCTTTGCTGACGTGACGGCATCGAAGCGCATCGAGCGGGCGCTGGCCGAGCGCAACGAGGCGCTTGTCGAGGCAGACCGCCTCAAGAACCAGTTCATCAGCCACGTGTCTTATGAGTTGCGCACGCCACTCACCAACATCATCGGCTTCAGCGAGCTGTTGTCGAGCCCACGGGCCGGTGAGCTCAACCAGAAGCAGCGCGAGTACGTCAGCGACATCTCGAGCTCTTCGAAGACCCTGCTCTCGATCATCGACGATATCCTCGACTTCGCCACCCTCGAGGCAGGCGCGGTCGACTTGAAGCTCGCGCGGGTCGATGTGCGCGAACTCCTCGACTCGGCCATTCTCGGCGTCCGCGACCGGGCGAGCCGTGCCCGTATGACGCTCGACATCGCCGTTGCCGATGACGCCATCGACTTCATGGCGGACGAGAGCCGGGTTCGCCAGATCATCTACAATCTGCTCTCCAACGCCGTCGGGTTCTCCAAGCCCGGCGACACCGTGAAGCTAACGTGCTGGCGGGAGGACGCGATGGTCGTCTTCTCCGTCGAAGACCAGGGCGTTGGCATTCCCAAGGACCTGCAGCACCGCATCTTCGAGCGTTTCGAAAGCCGCAGCTTCGGCTCGAAGCACCGCGGCGTCGGGCTCGGGCTGTCGATCGCCAAGAAGCTTGTCGAGCTCCACGGTGGCACGATGCAGCTCGAGTCCGAGCCCGGCCGTGGCACGCGGGTCACTGTGCGGTTCCCGGAGGTCACGGCAAAGCTGACGGTTGCAGAGGCCATGTCAGCTCAGGCTTGACGTTCCGCCCCCGCGCGGCTTTTCCTTCCGCCGCATGACGGCACCCTGGATACATCCGCGCGTGCGCGAGACCGATATCGCTCATCTGGCAGAGCTGCTTGCGTTTGCGCTGAGGCCTGGGGATGTCGTCGCCTTGCGCGGCGATCTCGGCGCAGGCAAGTCGACGCTTGCCCGGTCGATCATCCGGGTTCTGCTCCAGGACGAAACGGCCGAAGTGCCGAGCCCGACCTTCAGCCTCGTCCAGACCTACGCCACGTCACGCTTTCCATTATCGCATTTCGATCTCTACCGCCTCGGCAGCGCTGATGAGGCCCGCGAACTGGGCCTGGAGGAGGCCATCGCAACCGGCGCTGCACTGATTGAGTGGCCAGAGCGCGCCGAGGAGCTTCTGCCTGCGGATCGGATCGAGATCAGTCTGGAGGAAGATCCGGGTCTCGACCCCTCAGAGCGCCGCATTGTCATCGAAGGGCTCGGCAGCGCTCAGCCGCGGATTGCACGACTCCGGACCATCGACGACTTCCTGCAGCAGTCCGGATGGGGCGATGCCAGGCTGCGCTATCTCCAGGGCGACGCGTCCGCTCGCCACTTCGCTCGTCTCAGCCGTAATGGCAGCAGTGTCATTCTGATGGATGCGCCCCGCCAGCCTGATGGGCCGCCTATTCGTGGTGGCAAACCTTACAG
Source organism: Pseudomonadota bacterium (assembly GCA_023392135.1). Classification (GTDB taxonomy): domain Bacteria; phylum Pseudomonadota; class Alphaproteobacteria; order Rhizobiales; family Hyphomicrobiaceae; genus ZC4RG25. The sequence goes on from JAEVZQ010000242.1 coordinate 1,717, forward strand.
CCGCATCGCTCACCTCGCCGAGGATTTGCGGCCTTGGGTCGCCGTGACGAGCACATTGAGGTCTGCCGGGCTGTCCGCGCCGGTGGTGATCGCGCAGGATCTCGACGCGGGGCTGCTGCTGGTCGAAGACTTCGGCGACGCTGTATTCAGCCAGATCACGGGCCAGGAAGGGGTCGATCAGGCGGAGCTATGGCGCCCGGCCGTCGACATTCTCGCCCACCTGCGCGCGGTGCCTGTCCCTCGTGTCATCCAGCTGAGCGACGGCTCACACCATCATCTGCCCCGCTACGACCGTGCGGCCATGCAGATCGAGGTCGAGCTTCTGCTCGACTGGTATTGGCCGGCGCTCTACGGGCAAGCCGCGTCTGACACGCTGCGGTCGGAATACCTGTCCATCTGGAACTGCATCTTCGACGACCTGCTGCCGCTCCCTACCGGCTTGGTGCTGCGGGATTACCATTCGCCGAACCTTGTATGGCTGACAGACCGATCTGGCCTCAGTCGCGTCGGCATTCTCGATTGCCAGGACGCGGTCGAAGGACACCCGGCTTATGATCTCGCCTCGCTGCTGCAGGATGCGCGGGTCGATGTTCCGCAGGCGCTGGAAAAGGAATTGCTCGATCACTACTGCACCGCTATGGCATCGCAGGATCCGGCGTTCGACCGCGTATCCTTCGCCTTCGCTTATGCGGCCCTCGGAGCACAGCGGAACACGAAGGTCCTCGGCATCTTCACCCGTCTATCGATGCGCGACGGCAAGAATGGCTACCTGCGGCACATCCCGCGCATCTGGGGCTATCTGGAACGCGATCTGGCCCATGCCAGACTTCGCCCCCTGAAGGTGTGGTATGATGCGATTTTCCCCGCCGAGATCCGTATACCACCCAACTGAAGCAATGGCAGAACCGAGTGATTACAAATGACGTGGATTCCGACATCGGCGATGGTGCTGGCAGCGGGACTTGGAACCCGCATGCGTCCGCTGACGGAGCTCGTTCCTAAGCCGATGGTTCGCCTCGACCAGAAGCCGCTGATCGACCACGCCCTCGACCGCATCGCTGAAGCGGGAATTTCCCAGGCGGTCGTCAACGTGCATCATCTCGCCGGTCAGATCGCCGCCCATCTGGAAGACCGCCGGCACCCGCGCATCCTTATATCCGATGAGCGGGAGCAGCTTCTGGACACCGG
>JAEVZQ010000427.1 GCA_023392135.1 Pseudomonadota bacterium
GTCTGGAGGATTGCTCCTCCGCGACGGCCATTCATCTGGGACGGCCATTACTGACCGCCTCGTGCAACCAACCCGGGTGGCGGGCCTGAAAACGGGCCTGGCGCCACGGGCTCTCACCCGCGCACCCTGCCACCCCTATTTGGTCTTGCTCCCGGTGGGGTTTGCCGTGCCGCTCCTGTCGCCAGTCGCGCGGTGCGCTCTTACCGCACCCTTTCACCCTTACCCGGTGGCTCCGGAGAGCCGCCGTCGGCGGTTTGCTTTCTGTGGCACTTTCCCTGGGGTCGCCCCCGGCGGCCGTTAGCCGCCACCGTGTTCCCATGGAGCCCGGACTTTCCTCTGCCGGTTCCTGTTCGCCATGAAAGCGAGATCACCGGCAGCGACCGTCCGGCCGGCTGGCACAGTGAATAAGGGCGGCGCGGGGGCACACGTCAACCCCTCAGGCGGGCTTCTTCCCGGCCGGCCTGTTGACGAGGAAAATGCCGAACGCCACCAGAGCCAGCGCCAGCAGCAGCCGCACCGTCAGCACCTCTCCAAGGATCAGCACGCCGGCAAAGGCACCGAAGATCGGCGTCAGGAATGTGAAGACCGACATCGCCGACGGCGAATAACGCGTCAGTAGCCAGAACCAGGCAACGTAGCTGATGAATGCGACCACGACCGCCGTATAGGCAAAGGCTAGCAGCACGGCAGGATCGGCAAGCGATGGCGCACCTTCGCCGGCGACGAGCGAGGCGCCGATCATCAGCGGCGCAGATACGGCGAGCTGATAGAACAGAACCTTCTCGGGCGAGACGAACCGCAGGACGGTCGTGCGGATGATGAGAGTGGTCGCAGCCCACCCGACCCCCGCGACCAGGCACAGGAGGTCACCAACAAAATCACCCCCGGCACCGTCGACGAGTCCATCTCCCAGCGCCACGGCCAGACCGCCGAAGGCGGCAACCAGGCCCACGACCTTCCCCGCGCTGAGGCGGTCGCCCGGAATGAGCAGATGCGCACCTATGGCGACGAAGAACGGCATGGAATAGAGGAACAGCACACCCCGCGAGGCGGAGGTCCATTCGAGGCCCTGATACAGAAGCAGGAACTCGATGCCGAACACAGTGCCGGTAGCAATGCCTGCGAGCAGAGTGCCGTCACGGCTGAACAGCCGGGTGCCGCGCGCCCGCGTCCAGGCCAAAAGCAGCAGTGCGGAAAAGGTCGACCGGAGCCCGGCCTGCAGCATCGGCGGAATCCCCGCATTGGCGACCTTGACGGCGACCTGGTTCATACCCCAGCAGGCACAACAGGCCACGACCAGAAAAACCGCCCAGCTATCGATCGGGCGAATGGAGCCGGGCGCCAGTTTCTGCATCTGAAGTGCCTTCGAAGTCAGACGGTCTCGGCAGCGGGCAGAGCGGCGAGCAGCCGTTCCAGCGTCGTGATGGTGGACTGGTCGAAACGGCCGTCGACACGCGCTGGTCTGAAATGGCGCTGGAAGGCGGTCACGACAAACCAGGTCTTCTCTTCGAAGTCGCCGTTGGCTTCCACGTCGTAGCCGTAGCGGCGGAACATCTCCTGCAGCTCCCAGACGAGCTGTCCACCATGCCCCATACCGATGCCGCGGTCAGCACGCGAAACGGGCTCCGGCTCTACCCAGTGGCCGATGCCGGCCCGCGCCAGCCGCGCCCAGTCGAACTTTTCCCCGGGGTCCTTCTTGCGCACCGGAGCCACGTCCGAATGGGCGAGCACCCGTTCAGGGGAAATGCTGTGGCGGGTGACGATATCACGGCACAGCGCCTCGACGGCTTGCATCTGCGCGTCCGGAAACTCGGGATAGTCGCCGTCATGGCCGGGATTGTGGATCTCGATGCCGATCGACGCCGAATTGATGTCGGTCTCCTCACCCCAGCGCGACAGGCCTGCATGCCAGGCACGCATCGATTCGCGCACCATCTGGATGACCCGCCCGCTTTCGTCGATGACGTAATGCGCCGATACCTTGCTCTCCAGCCGCGCCAGCCAGTCCATGGCTCCCGTCGATGTGGGCACGCCCGTGTAGTGCAGCAGCAGCATCGTGGGCCGCTCGTAGCCACGCCGCGGCTCACAATTCAGCGAGGCGTAGACGTCGTTTACGAGGGGGCTGTCCGGATCGAACATCACAGAGCGCGCTCCTTTGCAATCTGATCATATGCGGCGTTGAGAGCTGCGAGTTTTCTATTTGCGACGTCGATGAACTCCTCCGGGACACCGTGGGCCATCAGCGCATCGGGATGGTTCTCACGGACGAGCCGCTTGTAATGCGCCCTCAATTCCTCGTCCGGCGTATCGGGCGAGACGCCGAGCACCGTATAGGGATCGTCCGGATCGCGGACGAACAGGGCACGAATGGCGCGATACTCCCCATCCGAGAACCCGAACCGCCGCGCCACGTCAGCCAGATACAAGTCCTCGGCGCCGTGGAAAACGCCATCCGCCGCAGCGATGTGGAAAAGGGCCTCCAGGACATCCCGCTTCAAGTGCGGTTCCTCGGCCAGCAGCCGGGACACCCTGTCGGCATAGGCATCGTAGCCGGCCACATCCTGCTTCGCGACGTCGTAGAGGCGCTCCACGTTGGCACGCTCCCCGGGCGGCACGCGGTAGACTTCCTCGAAGGCGCGCGCCTCGAGATGGATCGAGACGCCGTCCGCCTTGGACAGCTTCGCGCAGAGCGAAATCACAGCAATGCTGAATGCGACGCTGTTGCGCTGGGAGTTGTTGCGCCACAACCGGTCGAGGCCGAGGTTGGCGCAGAGGCTGTCGATGACCGCTCGGACCGCTCCCCCCTCTCCCAGACCCATGGCTTGCATGATCGTTTTCCAAGGCATCCGCCTGCTTTACCTGCAATCACGACGGCATTGAAGTGTCTTGGCGGCGCAGAGAGGCCGTGGGCATCGCGCCACACGTGAGCCACAAACGGTCATGCTTTAACCAATATTCGAGTTGCAGTAGCGCATTTTGTGTCGACTTTCCGACAGACCGTGGTAGCTTTTCGCTACAGAGAGCTTCAAAGGCCGTCAGGAGGCGGCTCCAGCGGGGGGAAGTAATGAGGACGCTCTGTTACGTGCTTGCAGCCGCGGCGATGATCGCCATGGCCGCCGGAATGGGCAATGCCGAGGACCCTGCAACCACAGGGACCATACAGGTTACGGCTACGCTCAGCCGCTGAAAGACCCAATCCTTCTCAGGTCTCCCTGACCTGAGCACACGGCGGTGGTCCTGCCGCCGATAGCCCGAACGCGGTAGCCGCCGCCTGCGGCTCGCCTGACTTCTCCCTCGCAATGACGGATGCTGCGGCGAGCAGCCCCAGAGTCATCATTTGCAACATCGGGTATCGACCTCACTCGCCCAGGCCTATTGACGCAGCCGTGCCTCCGGCTCCTGACCGCGTCCGCTTGGGCTATTCGAATTGGTTTCGGCGACGGGGAATCTGATGACAGGTG
>JAEVZQ010000327.1 GCA_023392135.1 Pseudomonadota bacterium
GTGCAGATCGATCCGGGTCCGATGCCGACCTTCACAGCGTCCGCGCCGGCGTCGATCAGCGCCTGCGTCGCTTCCGCCGTCGCTACGTTACCGGCAATGACCTGCGTGCTGTTGGAGAGGCACTTGATCCGGGTCACCGCATCGAGCACCCGGCGCGAATGGCCGTGAGCGGTGTCCACAACGACCACGTCGCAGCCCGCCGCAATCAGCCTCTCCGTGCGCTCGTGCCCATCCTCGCCGACTGTCGTCGCCGCCGCGACCCGCAGCCGGCCCTGCTCGTCCTTGCAGGCGTTGGGGAAGAGCGTCGCTTTCTCGATGTCCTTGACGGTGATGAGACCGACGCAACGGTAGTCATCGTCAACGACCAGAAGCTTCTCTATGCGGTGCTGGTGCAGCAGCCGCTTCGCCTCCTCGCGGCCGACGCCCGACTTGACGGTGACGAGCCGGTCCTTCGTCATCAGCTCGGAAACGGGCGTATCCGGATTCGTGGCAAACCGCACGTCGCGGTGCGTGAGGATGCCGACCAGCCTGCCACCCTGCCCGCTGCTGTCCGGCTCTACGACCGGAATACCGGAGATCCGGTACTCCTTCATCAGGTCGAGTGCATCCTTGAGCGTCTCGCCGGGATGGATGGTCAGCGGGTTGACGACCATCCCGCTCTCGAACTTCTTGACCGCCTCGACCTCCTTGGCCTGCAGCTCGGGCGTGAGATTGCGGTGGACCACGCCGATCCCGCCGGCCTGCGCCATGGCGATGGCCAGCCGCGATTCGGTGACCGTGTCCATGGCCGACGAGAGGATCGGGATGTTGAGAGCGACCGTCTTCGTGATCCGGGTGGAGACGTCGACTTGGCCCGGCAAGGTTTCAGAGGCTTGAGGGACCAGCAGAACGTCGTCGAACGTCAGCCCGACATTCTCGACGATCTCGATCGGGCGTGCAGCCATATGGGTGGCTCCTACGTGAGTGAAATGGTCCGCTTCCGCGGGACGATTTCGGAACGCGCATAGCACGCGAGGGGGTGCAAAGGAAGCGAACGCACCGCCACGGGTGGTGAGCAACCGCTGCAGTCCCCAATGATATGCCAGGGCACCCGGTGCGGATCGAGACGAGGGCGAGCAAAGCGGCACCGAGCCCCAGGCCCAGCGCCCTCAACGTTCAAGGCGAGAAGCCCAGAAGCGCAAGTTTAACAGCGGGCCAGTTCAGGCCCCAGAACAGCGCCGATATCCAGATGCGCCACAAGCGATGTCCGCCCCCTCTCGCAGCCTTGATGCACGGCCGAGAGTATACCGGCTCGTCCGCCGGATGGTTACGATCACTATTGCTCTGCGCGCAGCCTCAGAACCCCAAGGTGAAGAATTCACGTTGAGGTTTTCTATTCTCGCCCGCGAAAGCCCGTCGCGAGCACGTACAGCTCGGCACTATCCGACCGGCTGGCCGGCGGTTTGACGTGGCGCACCTTGGCGAAGTCGCGCTTCAGCGAGGTCAACAGCTCCCCCTCAGTGCCGCCTTGAAAGACCTTCGCTAGAAAGACGCCGCCGGGAGAGAGCACCTCCCGAGCGAATTCTGCCGCCGCTTCCGCAAGCGCCATGATACGCAGATGATCCGTCTTGGTATGCCCGACGGTCGGGGCCGCCATATCCGACAGCACGGCGTCCGCGCCCCCGCCCCTGAGCCGCGCCTTCAACTCGTCTGGGGCAGAGGGATCCATGAAATCGAGATGCAGAATCTCGACCCCGGCCAGCGGCTCCATCTCTGAAATATCGATGGCGACCACCTGGCCGCGCTCCTCGATCGACTTCACGCGAGCCGCCGCCACCTGGCTCCAGCCGCCGGGCGCCGCGCCGAGGTCGACCACGCGCTGGCCGGGTTTCAGAAACCCATGCTTGTCGTCGATTTCGATCAGCTTGTAGGCCGCGCGCGAACGATAACCTTCGCGCTGCGCGGCGGCTACGTAAGGATCCTTCAGCTGACGCTCGAGCCAGCGCCGGGATGAGGCTGTGCGCGGCTTGCCGCTCTTCAGGCGGACCTTCAGCTGGCGCTGCCCGCCCAAGCCGCCGCCTTGCTTCGTTGATTTGACCATGCGGACTTCTAACCCGTCCGGTGCCCCCGGCCAATCGGTCAGTTGGGCCTGTGAGCGCGGCGATCGAGGGCACGATAGCACCCGTCCTCCGCCATCATGGTGGCGAGCATGCCCTCTCGCAACCCACGATCCGCAACGCGGAGGCGTTTCGCGGGCCACATCCTGAGCAGTCCCTCGAGGATCGCGCACCCTGCGAGCACGAGGTCCGCCCGGTCCTTGCCGATGCAGGGCTCTGCCACGCGCTGCTCGTGCGAGCGGGACAACAGGTCATAGGTGATGGCGCGCGCCTCGGTGGCATCGAGCCAGCACCCATCGACACGGTTGCGATCATAGCGCGGCAGGCCGAGCCTGATGCCGGCCATCGTCGTGACCGTGCCGGAGGTGCCGAGCAAATGGGCGCGCCCATGCTCCACGCGCGACTTGAAACAGTGCTTGGCCTCGAACGGTGCCAGCAGATCGAGCACCGTATCGACCATCGCCTCGAACCCTGCGGCCGTGAGCCGCCGACCACCGAAGCGCTCCGCCAGCGAGACCACCCCGACAGGCAAGGAGGTCCAGGCGGCGATGCAGTTCATCGCGTCCAGGCGGTCACCCAGGGATCGCCGCCAACTGCGGCGCCGGCGGGTGAGGTCGAGCCAGACGAGCTCGGAGGAGCCGCCGCCGATGTCGAACACGAGCGCGAGATCCGAGCGGTCGTCGAGAAGCGTGGCGCAGCCCGACACCGCGAGCTTGGCTTCGTCCTCGCGCGACAGGATATCGATCCCGAGCCCAAGTTGGCGGCTGACCCGGGCTATGAACTCCGGGCCGTTCCTCGCCACGCGGCAGGCTTCCGTTGCGACGAGCCGCGAACGGGCAACATTATGACGCCGCATCTTGGCCGCGCAGACCTTGAGGGCGTCGATCGTCCGCGACATCGCCGCTTCGGACAAGTGCCCCGTGGCCCCTACGCCTTCGCCGAGGCGAATGATACGCGAGAAAGCATCTACGACCTGGAAGCCCCGACGGGATGGACGGGCGACCAGCAGGCGGCAGTTATTGGTGCCGAGATCGAGTGCCGCATAAACGCGGCCGTCGCGAAATTGATGATCGCGGGGAGGGCGCAGCGCAAAGCTGGGTTTCGGATCAGTCCAAGCAGGAACCAAGGCTGAAGGGCGCTCTACGGGCGGATTTGCTACCGCCTCTGGCGAGCTCCGGCCCGTGTCATCAGAAGCTGTCAGCTCCTCAGCCGGCCGGAGCGGCTCCCTGTCGTCGGTTGACACCTCCACGACCCTTCCCCAGCGCCTGGATAGGCTCCGCCGGGCGAAGACTTCCGCCGTCGGAGAGTACAGTCATCAGGCGTCGTCTGGTTACACTTGGAGATCACTGTAGCAGCTTGGCGGGCGGGGTAAACAACTTCTTATGAGTTTCCTTGACGCGCGTACAAACGACAGAAATTCCACGCGTTTTTTCGAATGAAAAACTTGGCTGGACGCGCACGTCACCAGTTTCCGTCGCGTGCAACGGCTGAGAATTTCGATTCTTCGGCAAGCGGCCCGTCATTCTTCTCATTCCAGGATCTCGACTCCAGTTCGCTAGAGCTCGTAGCCGGCGTTGGAGCGAGCTTCGATGGACGCCGAGAGTACAGACGGATGTCTCGACCGTCACACTAGACGACTTCGTTGCGCAATTTCGCCTCACCGCGCCAGAGGCGCTCGACGTTCTCGATCATGATATCGAGGACGTTATCCTCATAGCGGCGGGTCTCGCCGGCCGTGTGCGGCGTCAGCAGCACGTTTGTCATGGTCCACAGCGGCGAGGACTGCGGCAAGGGCTCCTCGCGCGTCACGTCGATGCCCGCAGCGGCAATCTGCCCTGACTGGAGCGCTGCGATGAGCGCGCCCTCGTCGACCACACGACCGCGGGCCACGTTGATCAGGTGCGCCGAGGGCTTCATCAGCGACAAGGCCTTGGCATCGATCAGGTTTTCCGTCTCGGGCGTCAGCGGGCACGTGAGCGCGACAATATCGGCCTGCGGCAGCAGATCGTTCAATTGGCTCTGGGCGTGAACGCTGTCGGCAACATCGCCCCCACTGCTCGGATCTCGCTTCGTCGCGATGACGGTGAGGTCGAACGCCTTGGCGAGCCGGGCAAGGCGTGCCCCAATACTGCCGAGCCCGACGATGAGCAGCGTTTTTTCACCGAGCTCATCCTCACGCAGAGAAGGATCCCCGATCATCCCGCGCCATTGCCGCGCCCTCTGATGATCGCGGCCGGTATGGAGTTGGCGGGACAGGGCTAGGATGAGCGCCATCGCGTGCTCTGCAACGGCCTTGGCGTTGACGCCCTTGGCGCTCGCAAGCCGCACGTCCTTTTCGCGAAAGCGCTCCTTATCGTACTGATCCGTCCCTGCGCTGATCGACTGCACGAAGCGCAGGTTCGAGGCAGTGTCGAGCAGCTCGTTGCGCCAGAACCCGGACGTGACGATGACATGCGCCTCCGCAGCGGCCGCCCGCAGCTCCTCCACCGAACGCGCCTCGAGCCATTTGATCCCTGTGCTTCGACGCGCAAACGCATCGCCCATCCGATAGGCGACGTGGGCGAAGCAGATGACGAGCTCTTCTCGGCCCGGCAATGCACTCGATGGCATAGAGCATCCCTCATCAGCAGTGTGACGGCAGGTGGTGGGTCGCATGACCCGAGGCCCAGAATGGACCGCCAGCCGGACGCGGGCAATCCTTGGCCCTGAATATCGCCGTTCAGTAGACGCGATTTGGGAAATAGCGCAGCACCAGCTCCTCGTAGCGGCCGCTCGCGCGAACGCGCCTCAGGGCATCGTTGAGCAGGTGCTTGAGGCCGGGATCACGTTTCGAAACGGCGATGGCAAGTCCATCCCCGAAGTACTTCGGCTCGTAGTATGCGCCGCCCCTCAGCTCGCAGCATTCGTGCGAAATCGTGCCGACCACCCAGAAGCTGAGACCTATGCCGTCGTCGAACACGAAATCCGTCTCGCCGTTCATCAGCGCCTCGCGCGCCTGGTCGGGGCCGTCGTACTCCCTGATCGTGCTGAACCGGAAGAAGGCCTTGAGATAGGCGCTATGCGCAGTGTCCTTGGCCACGGCGATCGATTTGCCGTCGAGATCCTCGGGAGTGATCTCGATCTTCTCCGCATCGCGCCGGGCCGCAAACCGCGCCGGAGTTCGGAAGTAGCGATCAGTGAAATCGATCGACTGCAAGAGCTGCGGCGTCATCTTGTGGCCGGCGATGACCGCGTCCGCATCTCCGCGATCGAGCGCCGGGAGCAGGGTATCCCACGGCCGTGCCTGGATATCGCAGGAGGTGTTGCTTTCGAGGCAGAGTGCGCGCGCAAGATCGATGTTGAAGCCTGTCAGAACCCCGTCCTCGTCGAAGTAGTTGAAGGGGGGATAGTCCCCATCGGTGACGAAGCGCAGCACGAGCCGTCGCGTGCCCTGGTCCGTGGCGGTATCGTCCGGGTCCGGCGCCTGCGCGCCCACCTGCCCGACGCCCGCGAGAAGCAGCATAGAGAGCACGGCAGCCAGGATCTGGTATATTCGCTTCATCTCAGGCCCGCTTTTTGGAATCACAGCCGGGCAATGCGCCTAGCTAGGTCCATACCTAGCTGCCCGTCTTCTGTTCCCAACACTTAATCTGCTCCCGCTTTATCGACAACGCGTTCCGGGCGCAGCTCGCTTGTTGTGAACTATCAGAACGAAAAGTTCTTTCAGCGGCAGAGCCGGCAGCAAGAACTGATCACCGCCGAGGCGGAATACGGGTTCCTCGTGGGCCGGCTGCTCGACCGGGATACTCTGCGGCAAGCCATCTTGACGGCGGAAAGCTGGGGCGTCGGCCCGCTCGAGGTTCTGCTGGCGCGCGGGTGGATCACCGATGAGGCCTATGTCGAGGCCCTGGCGGACTATCTGGGCGTGCCTGCCTCGCTCCGGATTGGCGCTCAACAGCTACCGGGCGAGTTGATCCTGATCGACGCAACCTCCCCATCGCCATGGCAAGTGGCCCAGCAGATTGCCGAGCGCGAATCGGCGGGCAGCTACGTGATGATTGCCTCGGCCCGCGAAATAGAGGAGCGCAACTGGCCCGAGCGAGAGGCGTGGAGGCTCAATCGAGCCGTAGCGGGGCTGCTGCATTGGCGCCCGGTCCTCTCCGCGGGTGCGCCGACCTGGACGTGGCAGCTCACTGTAGCATCGGTGCTGGCCGGCCTCGTGGG